>CAZZFG010000134.1:0-2783 GCA_964653345.1 uncultured Bifidobacterium sp.
GGGTATCTTTCATTCTGCCAAATAACCAACCAGTTAATTTATTATCCATCTGCATTGTTAATTCGATTGGTTGATCTGCAAAGAATTGCGACGCCATTCCACAACGACCAAGGTCGGTCCAGATACAGCTTCGATAGCTTTGGTCGACCTCACCATTCTTTGGATTATCAATCGATTCAAAACCATCTCTCCAAATTATCGGATAAAAGTTTCCCCTCTTAGTAGTGGTGGGAAGTACCTGCGCGCTAAAGCCCACAACAGCCACTGAGGAGGTAGGCGAGGACGGTGTACTTCGGTAATAGTTGATTTGGATATCAACTGCGACTGAGTATTCCAACGTTCCGCCCTTAATCGAGCTCCCCTGCCAAACGCTGATGCCACCACCTGCTGGGATTCTGTTGGCGGTATCTCTTGGGAATTTGAAGGTATCTATCTCATAAAGCAATTGCGCATCTTTGAGAGCTCCGGTGGAATCTGCTGTTCGTAGCGATTTGATACATACATCTTGTACATCAGACTTAGTAGTACATGGTGGGATAACAGCAGAAATCCGGAGATTGTCAGCGCCAGAACAGCGCGAATCCGTAACCGAGTTGCACGCCAGATTTGTGACGTAGGTTCCCCGACTTGCGCCAGTAATGGCTGAAACTTGGGTAAGAACCCGATCATCAGTAATGCTCAAACCAGCTGCAGGGTAATTCGGCTTTAACTTCATCGCATCAGCTTGGTCATTAAAAAATACCATCGCATTACTACTCTGTGGCAACAGAAATGTGAGTAACAAACCAATAATCAATACGAATCTTTTCACTGGCCGTCTCCAGCGCCATTAGCACCATAGACATCATTGAGAGTGACTAAATTCAATTCTCTATCGGAGATTAACTTCAACATCGGTGCGAAGACTTTCGATGATGTCAGATTGTTTGCATGTGCAAGGACTATCGACCTGTCGTAGAAACTTCTTTTGGCATGGAAGAGAATTCGAGAGGCGCTGATGTTACTTGCATCTACCAAAGAACCAGACCAGAGCATCGGTTTGGTGTATCCAATTTCAGCTGCAGCATTGACAACTTTTGCATTGATACTTCCGTATGGCGGGCGGTAGAACGGTCGTGCATCAACGCCAAAATGCTTTTCAATAAAATTGTGCGCACCCATCAACTCTCTTTTGATTTCTTTTGATGACAAACCTGCGAGCGCAGGATGGTGTTGGGTGTGGTTAGCTAATTGAATTTGTCCGTTATCTACTAATGGTTGAAGTTCTTTCTTATTAGCAAGCCATGAGCCCATTGATGAGTAAATAAAAAAGGTAAGACGAAGGTCATTATCAGCAACCAACCGGATGTATCGCTTCACTGATTCGATGCTGGTTCCATCATCAACTGTCCAAGCGACTTGCTTAACTGCTGATTCAGGAAGCTCACGAACAATTCGCACGCTACTGCCATATGCACTTAACGGCATGAGGTTGGGAATAGTTGCACCAAGTGCGCCGCCCCCAAGCAGAGTAAGAAATGAGCGGCGATCCATATTTCTCCTTAGCTAGGGTCTTAAACCTAGTGGAGAGCCATACACTTTATATATGAAGGCCAGGACGCTACATGGTGAGGTGCGAAAACCTCGTTCGCCTCTGATGCGCTTTCTCGGACCGGGATTGATCACCGGGGCTGCTGATGATGACCCCTCTGGCATCGCCACCTATTCCCAAGCGGGGGCGGCTTATGGTTTCGGTCAGCTCTGGACAATCATTATGTGTTTGCCACTAATGATTGCCGTCCAAGAGGCATGTGCGCGGATCGGGTCAGCGACATCGCAAGGGTTGGTGAAAGTGACCGCGCGGGTGTACTCGAAAAAAGTTCTCTTCTTTGTCGTTGCCTTGGTAGTGATTGCAAACATCATCAATATAGGCGCTGATTTCGCAGCGGTAGGAGCCTCCATAAATCTCCTCATTCCACTTCCAATCTGGTTTCTCTCCACCATTTTCATGCTTATCGTCTTAGGTTTAGAAATTTTCATTGGCTATCACACCTACGCGAAATTTCTTAAGATTCTCTCGCTATCGTTGATTTCTTATGTTGTGGTTGCGTTGATTGTGACGAACAATTGGCTCGAAGTATTCAAAGCCACTTTTATCCCTCAGTTGCAATGGAGTTCTGCATATTGGTACGTCATCGTCGCGGTACTTGGAACAACTATCAGCCCTTACATGTTCTTCTGGCAAACAGCGGAAGAGGTAGAAGAGAGTAATTACGCGCAAAACCACAATCATGCACAGCGAAGCATCAGAGAAATTAGGCAAGACACGAGTATCGGCATGAGCATCTCGCAAATTGGCAGTTGGTTCATGATCATCACCGCGGCAGTTGTCTTACATGAGAATGGCGTAGTAAATATTGGGACTGCAGCAGATGCGGCAAAAGCTCTTGAGCCTTTGGTACAAGGGTTCCCGCACGCTGGCACTATTGCAAAGGTTCTTTTCGCAATCGGTGTGATTGGAATGGGACTTCTTGGTATTCCTGTTCTAGCTGGATCTGTTGCATACGCGGTAAGCGATGCATTTAATTGGCGCGAAGGCTTAGATTATAAATTAAAAGAAGCCAAGCAGTTTTATGGCGTGATTATTTTCTCTACGGTAGCTGGATGGATCATCACTCTCGTTGGAATTGACCCAATCAAATCACTCGTATTTGCAGCTGTGATAAACGGATTAGTCGCAGTTCCACTAATTTTTCTTATTGCCAGAATCTCTCGCAATAAAGAGGTCATGGGGGAACTTACGG
>CAZZFG010000135.1:0-2737 GCA_964653345.1 uncultured Bifidobacterium sp.
TATAAGAAGATGCTCGATGCAGGTGTCGCACGTGAAGTTGCTCGCGCGGTATTGCCAGTGGGGCTCTTCTCTTCTATGTATGTCACGATGAATGCGCGCGCTCTCATGAACTTTCTCTCACTGCGCACCGCCCGAGAAGGTTCGCACTTTCCGAGCTACCCACAGCGCGAGATCGAGATGGTCGCAGAAAAGATGGAAGAACACTTTGCACGTTTGATGCCCCTGACCCATGCAGCCTTTGAGAAGTCAGGCCGAGTCGCCCCCTAGGCGCCGCTGAACCGGTCGGCGCGGTAGCCTTGCCACCATGAACATCACGCCCCCATTTGGTCGGCTCATCACCGCCATGGTCACTCCCTTCACCAAGGAGTTGGTAATTGACTGGGCGGGAGTGGAGCAGATTGCAGCGCATCTTGTTGCTACTGGCCATCATGGGATCGTCGTCAATGGCACCACAGGTGAAGCACCCACAACTAGCGATGAAGAGAAGGCAGAGATCATCAAAGTTGTGAAGCGCGTAGTAGGTCCCTCAATCAAGGTGATTGCAGGCGCAGGAAATAATGAGACCTCGCATAGCGTGATTCAAGGGCAAGAGGCGCAAGCAGCTGGTGCTGATGGCTTACTCGTTGTCACCCCTTACTACAACAAGCCACCACAAAGTGGGGTGGCAGCGCATTTCAGGGCGATTGCCGATGCCACGGATCTTCCAGTAATGATGTACGACATACCGCATCGCACAGGTATCGCAATTGAGAGCGACACAATCGTCAATCTCTTCGAGCATCCTCGAATCGTTGCGCTCAAAGATGCTAAAGGAAATGTTGCCGAGACTTCATGGGTCATCAAGCGAAGTGGAATCCCAGTTTATTCTGGTGATGACATTTTGAATCTACCGCTCCTTTCGGTTGGAGCAGTTGGATTCGTGTCTGTATGTGGCCACACAGTTGGAGCGCGACTTCGCCAAATGCTCGATAGTTGGTTTGCAGGCGATAGCTCAACCGCACTGTCAATTCACCAAGAACTACTTCCTGTGTACACCGGAACGTTCCGCACACAAGGGGCGATTCTCACAAAAGCTGCACTTACCCTTATGGGACTACCGGGGGGATTCGTACGACTTCCTCTGGTTGATGCGACGCCAGAGCAGATTGCGCAATTACGGCGCGATCTTGCAGATGGCCGTGTTCCCCTCAAATGAAAGTTAGATACTCCTCATGACACATGCTCATCCTGAATATTCACTTCCACCAGAACTTGCCAAAGATGGATTACGAATCGTTGCCCTCGGCGGCTTAGGGGAAATCGGTCGTAACATGACCGTCTTTGAATGCAATGGAAAACTGCTTATCGTTGATGTGGGTGTACTTTTTCCAGAAGAGAATCAACCGGGGATTGATTTAATCCTCCCAGATTTCTCATACATCAGAGGACGCCTTAATGATATTGAAGCTGTAATTCTCACCCATGGCCATGAAGACCACATTGGCGCTGTTCCATATTTGTTGCGGGAACGCAGCGACATTCGAATCATTGGCTCTAAGTTGACGCTCGCATTCATCACCGAAAAATTGAAAGAGCACCGCATGACACCGTTGACTCAAGAAGTCACTGCAGGTCAGAAGGTCAAACTAGGGGAATTCGAATGTGAATTCGTCGCCGTAAATCACTCGATTCCTGATGCGTTAGCTGTTGCAATTCATACCAAGGCTGGCACCGTGCTTCACACTGGCGATTTCAAGATGGATCAATTGCCTCTTGATGGAAAGTTGACAGACCTACGGACATTCGCACGTTTGGGGCAAGAAGGAGTTGACCTATTCATGGTCGATTCCACTAATGCTGACGTGCCAGGATTTGTTACAAGCGAAGCTGAGATCTTGCCGGTGCTCGATCGTATTTTCGCCGGCACAAATCGACGGATCATCGTCGCATCATTTGCATCGCATATCCATCGGATTCAACAAGTGCTCGATACTGCGATGAATCACAATCGTAAAGTTGCATTTATCGGCAGATCGATGGTCCGCAATATGCGAGTGGCGGAAGAGTTGGGTTACCTTCACGTCCCACCATCATTAATTGTTGAAAGCAAAGATGTAGATGGACTCGGCGACAATGTTGTCCTCGTTTGCACCGGCTCCCAAGGTGAGCCCCTCGCTGCGCTCTCACGTATGGCGTATGGCGATCACAATATAAAGGTGGGCCATGGGGATACAGTGATTCTGGCCTCCTCGCTTATTCCTGGCAATGAGAACGCCGTGTATCGGGTCATCAATGAGTTAACCCGACGCGGTGCGAAAGTTGTCCATAAATCAAACGCGCTGGTCCACGTATCAGGACATGCTGCAGCTGGTGAACTTCTTTACTGTTACAACATCGTGAAGCCAACTCATGTGATGCCAATTCACGGTGAGTGGCGCCATCTTCGTGCAAATGGTGCGATCGCGCGTTCGTCAGGTGTACGAAGTGAGAACGTCTTGCTTGCAGAAGATGGCGTTGTCGTTGATTTGGTCAATCGAAAAGCCTCGATTGTCGGTGCGGTGCCATGTGGCTATGTATATGTGGATGGCTCCAGCGTGGGGGATATTTCAGACCTTTCACTCAAAGACCGAAGGATTCTTGGGGAAGAGGGTTTTATCTCCGTTGTAGTGGTCATTGAAGCGCAAACGGGAAAGATAGTTGCAGGTCCTGATATCCATGCTCGCGGTTTTGCAGAGGATGAATCGCTATTTGATCAAGT
>CAZZFG010000136.1:0-2729 GCA_964653345.1 uncultured Bifidobacterium sp.
ATGACGCGATTCGATGGCGCATAAACTCACGGAAGACAAATATTGGCGCTGAGACGAAAAAAGTCATCGACGTGTGTTCAAAGGGTGTGCCATGTCGCTCGCGCGCAAGGAAGTTAATCAATCCTGCAGATCGCTCTGGATCTTTACCAATCTCATCAAGAGAGGTCTCGCCTGATGTTGAGACGCGCGCAGCCCAGATGACATCCGCATCGCTGGCGCTATGTTTGACTAACTCAACGGTCACATCGTCAAGGAAGACCGGAGCCATCTCTCTCTCGTCGCTAGTCACGCAGTAGACCCTACCCTGAGATAGGGCAAGATAGCCCTATGTCTCGCGCGGTGATTCGTGACTCACTCAGCATCTCTATTGCGGTGGGTGCGTATGGCGCAGCCTTTGGGGTTGCGAGCGTGGCGGCGGGTTTATCGGTTCTCCAAACGTGCGCGTTATCGCTCCTTCTCTTTAGCGGCGCCTCGCAATTTGCCGTAGCTGGAGTTATTGGCGCAGGCGGCAGCGCGCTTAGTGCAATTGCCGCAAGCGGGCTACTCGCGCTGCGAAATGGTTTTTATGGCGCACGCATGGCGCCACTTCTCAAGGTGCGTGGAATCAAAAGAATTCTTGCTTCGCAAATAACTATTGATGAGTCCACCGCAATCGCTCTTGCACACGAAAACGAGAGTGCAGCGAATGCACGGAAAGGGTTCTGGTTAACAGGCGCAGGTATATATTTCTTCTGGAACCTTGCCACGCTCATCGGCGCACTTGGAGCAAATGCGTTGGGAGATCCTGCGCAATGGGGTCTTGATGCAACCATTCCTGCTGCATTTCTTGGCTTACTTTGGCCGAGGTTGCAAAGTTCACTTTCCAAATTCGTTGCGATCAGCGCGGTTGCGCTCGCACTTATTCTCACCCCCGTTCTCACGCCAGGAATTCCCATCATCGCTTGTGTACTTATTCCACTGATTGCTGGATGGCGGGCACGTTCCTGATGTGGGCAGCCGTACTTGGTGCAAGCGTTCTCGCATTTGCCTTCAAATATATCGGGCAATCCATTCCGCAATCTGTGCTTGCTAACCCACGCATCGCCCGGATAGCAGACCTCATTCCAACTGCGTTACTCGCAGGACTCGTTGCAGTACAAACCTTTGCCGATAAAACGACGCTCGTCATCGACCAGAGAGTTGCTGGACTTGCTGTGGCTGCGGTTGCACTTTACTTGCGAGCAAATTTCCTCGTGATGCTTATCGCTGCAACTGCAACTTCTGCGCTACTTCATCAGATGTAACGCTATTTGATTAGCCCTAAGGCGAGTAGCTTCTCTTTCAAAACTGCATCGCTTGGTTCCGTAAGGTGGGTGCCATCATCAAAAACAATCACAGGAATAGATCGCATTCCACCATTTATCTCAATGACTTTTTCGGCAGCACTTTCGTCGGTATCGACATCAATCATCGTGTATGGCACATTCAATTCGTTGAGCAGCCGTTTTGATCGACGGCAATCGCCGCACCAATCAGCGCTATACATAGTAATCATTAGCAGTTACCTCCCGTTGCTATCTAAATCAAGAAAATTCTCAAGGCCAACAGTTAATCCAGGTGCACTCAATGCACTTCTAATGCCAAGGAGTACGCCGGGCATAAAGCTCTGTCGGTCAAGGGAATCATGGCGAATTGTTAGAGTCTCCCCTACCCCACCGAAAATAACCTCTTGATGGGCGACAAATCCCCGAGCTCGTACCGAATGGATTGGTACTTCGCCAACCTTTGCGCCTCGAGCTCCATCGAGACTCTCTTTTGTCGCATCGGGCATGGCAACGCTTTTCGCTTTTGCACGAGCATCAGTAATTAATTCGGCTGTGCGCTTTGCTGTTCCACTTGGCGCATCGACTTTATTCGGATGATGGAGTTCAACAATTTCCACTGATTCAAAGAGTGGCGCCGCCTTCTTTGCAAATTCCATCATGAGTATCGCGCCTAAGCCGAAATTTGGAGCGATTAACACTCCTACTGATGGCGCTTTCGCCAGTTGGCTACGCAAAGTGGCAAGCCGTGGTTCATCAAAACCAGTTGTACCAACAACTGCATGAATTCCATGTTCGATTAAAAATGCGAGATTTCCCATCACAGAATCGGGCGTAGTGAAATCAACAACCACCTCGGCCTTGTTCGCAACGAGTGCATCAAGTTCATCACCAAGATCTAGGGCTGCGACAATTTCCATGTCCGGCGCGCTGTTCACCGCATCGACTACGGTGCTGCCCATTTTGCCTCGTGCGCCAAGCACGCCCACCCGAATCACTTAGACACCGCCGATGCAAAAGCTGCGCTCTTTTTATATGGCCCTACTACAGCAAGTGTTGGCTGCACAGTAAAAATTTCGGAGGCAAGTTCAGAGATTTGCCCCTGATCGACCGAACGTACGCTGGCAAGAATCTCATCCATACTCTTAATTTCACCATAAACCAACTCGCTCTTGCCGATACGAACCATTCGAGAGCCGGTGTCCTCTTGGCCCAGGACCATGGAACCTGCTACTTGACCCTTCGCTCGCTCCAGCTCTTCATCAGAAAGCCCGGAATTCACCACATCGCCAAGAACATCGCGGAAAATGGCGGTGACCTCTCGGGTTTTCTCTGGGTTGCATCCTGCGTAAAGCGAGAGGATTCCTCCCCCTGCAAATTGCTGCATTGATGCGTAGACCGAATAAGCAAGACCACGCTTCTCACGAA
>CAZZFG010000137.1:0-2698 GCA_964653345.1 uncultured Bifidobacterium sp.
CGCGACGAAACAGAGTCTTTGGCAAGCATCTGATTGACGCTGAAATGTTTTCCGATATCTCGCAAGAATGCAATGGCAGAAAGTGGCGCTGTCCAATCGAGGTTATTAACGACTAGTGCGCCAGTTTTTGATTCGTTAAAATCAAGATAGGGCTCTACTTGCTTTCGAATCTTTGCTACGAAATCAGCAACGACGCTCTCGTCGTTGAGCGTGCGCTCCTCTGATTTACCACTGGGATCTCCGACCAAACCAGTAGCACCGCCGACGAGGGCAATGGGGCGATGCCCGGCTAACTGAAACCTTTTAAGTACAAGTAGCACGGCAAGACTTCCAATATGCAAACTAGCTGCCGTGGGATCGAACCCGATGTACAGCGTGATCGGCCCATTATCGAGAGCTTTGATTAACTCATCGCGATCGGTGGTTTGCGCGACTAAACCGCGCCACTCCAGATCCTCTAGTAACTCGCGACCGCTACCCAACTGCTCTCCCCCACTCACTCATATGTTCGCTTACTGGTGTTTATTGTGTTCTCGTTGCCTTCGTTTTAGCCTTTTTTCGCACACCCGTTTCGCCCCATAGTTTTGCAACCTGCGCACTTCGCTTGGCATTCGCGCGTTTGGTAACAGTAATAAGCGTACCTAATTCGGTGAGTTGGAGGCGCAAAGCAGTAGGGGCGGTACCGCCTCGACTCTTACGCGATGCCACCGCGCTCTCGACAGTGAGAGCCTTGAAGATGTCAGCGCTGAAGAGCTTGTTTAAGGATTGGAACTCTGCAAGTGATAACTCTTCCAAGGAAGCGGACTTGGACTCGGCCATCGAGACTGCCTTGCCAGAAATTTCGTGAGCTTTAGCGAAAGGCACGCCTTTGCGGACAAGGTAGTCCGCAACCTCTGTAGCAAGAGCGAATCCAGAGGTAGCACCGCTTGCCATCTTCTTCGTATCAAACTCGGTGCTCTCCACCATTCCGATAACTGCGGGCAATAACAGAAGCAACGTATCAATCGAGTCAAACACTGGTTCTTTATCTTCTTGCAGATCTCGGTTATAGGCAAAGGGCAGCGCCTTCAACGTCACAAGGATGCTCGTTAAATTTCCCACTAACCGACCGCTTTTTCCGCGGGCCAGTTCGGCAACATCAGGATTCTTTTTCTGCGGCATGATTGATGAACCTGTTGAAAATGAATCAGAGAGCTTTGCCCAACCAAACTCGGTTGAGCTCCAGAGAATCCATTCCTCGCCGATTCGCGATAAATGAATGCCAATCATCGCAGCAATAAATAAGAACTCTGCAGCGAAATCTCTATCGCTCACTGCATCGATACTGTTACCTGCCGACGCGCTGAAACCAAGGCTTTTTGCAGCTCCCTCAGGATTGGCAGAGAGCGCCGTACCTGCTAGCGCACCTGACCCTAATGGGCTGACGCCAGTTCGTTCCCACCATTGTTCTAATCGCTGCACATCACGCAGGAGCGCATGTGCATGCTTTGCCAACTCATGACCAAAGACAATGGGCTGCGCATGCTGTAGATGGGTAAAACCGGAGACATAAGTAGCATCGTGGCTCTTAGCCTGTGCTACAAATGCTTGCGCAAGCGATGTGAGTTGAGCGATGAGTTCGCAGGAAACCTCTCGCAAGTAGAGACGAAGGTCGGTTGCGATTTGGTCATTCCGGGAGCGACCAGCTCGAAGTTTTCCGCCAAGGTCGCCCAGGCGCTCGATCAACACCCGCTCAATGACGCCATGGAGATCTTCATCGTGTTCACCAGGAACCACCGCACCGCGCTCAATATCCTTACGCAATTGATCAAGAGCTAATGAGATCTTCTTTCCTTCGGCTGCAGTAAGGATCTTGCTCTTCACCAAATTCTGACAATGACTCTTACTGCTCACAATGTCATACGGTGCAAGTCGCCAGTCAAAATGAACGCTCCGAGAGAGTGCGGCCATAGCATCTGATGTAGTTGACGAAAATCGCCCTCCCCAAAGTGTCATCGCTCTCCCTTGTTTTTAGATTTTGCAAAACCTTGAACCGTATTCTTCCGTGTTTCATCAAGATTCTCGGTATCGACATCCTCTGCAAGCGAGGTCAGGAATTCCAGTACCTCACTGGTCTTGTATGACTCATTGATGATTACCATCACCGTGTCATCACCGGCGATGGTTCCAATAATTTGCTTGAGAACTCCAGCGCGACTAGCTCGATCCAATGCGCTCGCAAGAAGTTGGGCTCCGCCTGGAGGGGTTCGAAGCACGAGCAAATTTCCACTACTTTGAATCTGAACGAGTAGCTCGTTAAGTAATTTCCCAACTCGGAACAAAGGCTCCTCTTGACTCTCAGTGGCAAGTTGATAGCGCAACTGACCTTTACTATCGCGTCCGCGCACCGCCCCGATCTCTTCAAGGTCTCTACTGGCAGTTGCTTGAGTGACGATGAATCCAGATGCCTTCAATCGATCAACAACCTCTGCTTGGGAATGAATCAATCCCGCAGATATCCACTCTTTAATCCGCTCTTGACGTGCAATTTTTGTATGAAGTACGCCGCTCATGCTCGGCTCCTTAATATTTTGCCGAGTGATTGCAGGAAGCGTTCGACATCAGAATCGTTTGTAATCAACGCAGGGGCAATCCGAATCGTCGTCGGGTTCGGCGCGTTGACCAAGATTCGTTCTTTCTCTAACTCTTGTTGGATCTC
>CAZZFG010000138.1:0-2686 GCA_964653345.1 uncultured Bifidobacterium sp.
GCGAAGAGCGCGCTAAGGCTGCACTTGATGTCTTCAAGGAGAAATGTGTAAAGCGTGGCGTCTCGCTAAAACATCTTGATCCCAGTGAGCCACAAGCTTCCGGAAAATTATTTAAAATTACTGTCAAAATCAAAGAGGGCATCTCGACAGAGAATGCTAAGAAGCTCGCTAAATTCCTCCGCGATAGCGGTCCAAAGTCTCTTAAGACTCAGATTCAAGGTGACGAGTTGCGCGTCTCTTCAAAGAGCCGCGATGACTTGCAGGATGCAATTGCACTGGTTAAAGCGGAGACCTGGGACTTCGCGCCGCAATTCACCAACTACCGATAACCGAAGGTTGCCCTTGTGAACAAACAACAGAGTGGGTTGCTCTATGGCTTGTTCGCGTACATCATCTGGGGCGCGCTACCAATCTATTGGGGCTGGATGCGCCAAGCCAGCGCCTTCGAGATCATCTCGCACCGCGCTATCTGGTCACTTCTGGTCTGCTGGGCAGCGCTGGCATTTCGCCATGAATTAAAAGAGGCGCTGCGCATTCTGCGTACCCCACGCATGTTCTTCTTGCTCGCACTCACTGCGGGCTTAGTTTCTGGAAACTGGGCAATCTACATCTGGTCAGTGACCGTCGATCGAATCGTCGAATCGTCTCTGGGTTACTACATCACCCCGCTGATGAACGTTGCCTTCGGTGTCATCATCCTTCGGGAGAAGATGCGAAAACTCCAGTGGCTCGCCGTTGGAATCGCTGCAATCGGAGTCATCGCCCTTACCTATGACTACGGACAACTTCCGCTCATCGCACTAGGCCTTGCCTGCACCTGGGGTTTGTATAGCGTAATAAAGAAGAAATTGAAGGTCGAACCGTTAATTGGGCTTGCAATCGAGACTATCTTCGCCTCTATACCCACAATCTTTTATTTGACTCGATTGGAAATAGAGGGCGATGCGCAATTTGGCCATGGCCTCTGGATCTCTATCGGACTTGCAACGGCGGGATTTGCAACAGTATTGCCGCTGCTCGCTTTTAATAACGCAGCAGTCCGGCTACCACTAACGACTTTGGGATTAATGCAGTACATCACGCCAACGGTTATGTTCCTCGTGGGAGTCTTTATCAATCACGAGCAGATGTCAGGCTCGCGCTGGATTGGCTTCCTTACAATTTGGTTAGCGCTAAGCGTGCTTGCAACAGATATGGTGCGATCAGGCAGACCTGGAGACCAGGGCATCACACAGGCCTAGCAGCCCTTCTGTAGTGCCATTAAGAGGTAGCGTCGAAAGCATCTTCCGTGCACTCTCGGCATATTGCATTGTTATTCGCTTTGCCTCACCCAACGCCTCATGCGCCCGTAGCGCTTGGAGTGCGAATGCAACATCGCTCTCATCAAGTATTGGGCCCGATAGCAACTCGAGTAATCGCGCATCGGTCGCTAGCCCCATTTGCTGTGCCAATAATGTAACAAGAGTTGGTACACCCTCTCGAAGATCAGTTCCTGGTGTCTTTCCCGATTGATTCGATGAGCTCTCAATATCAATCACATCATCAGCGAGTTGAAATGCAATGCCAAGTTCTTCACTAAATTGCACCAACGTCTCAACGATCTCAGGTTTTGCTCCAGAGAGATATCCGCCATAACGCGCACATAGGCCAAAAAGTGATCCAGTTTTCTCGGTAACCACCTTGATGTAATGCGCCAAGCGATCTTCGCCACCTTGTGGCCCTTCGGTCTCCATAATCTGACCGACAACTAATCGCTCGAAAGTCATTGCTTGGTGGCGAACCGCATCTGGTCCGAGGTCAGCGAGCAAGAGTGATGACTTTGCGAAAAGATAATCTCCGGTAAGGATTGCTACTGAATTACCCCATCTTTTATTGGCGCTTTCTACACCGCGACGCAGGGGCGCTTCATCCATCACATCATCGTGGTAGAGCGTTGCTAAGTGCGTAAGTTCGACGACGACAGCGGCTTTGATGATCTCATCCCGCGTGGGGTCGCCATAGTTCGAAGCTAGGAGCGTGAGCATGGGGCGAAAACGTTTTCCACCGGCTGAGATGAGATGACGCGATGTTTCCGTGGCAAAGGGGAAATCTCCCGCTGCATGATCAAAAAGGAAGCGCTCCACAGCGCCCATGCGAGCGCTCAAATCGCGCTCTACCTCTGGCGAGAGCGATGGCAGGCTAACCATTAGTAGTCGCTATCCAGCAACAAAAGTTGCCAGAGAGTTGATCAGATTGATCACTGGCTGCGGGAAGATACCAAGAACTAAAGTCGCGACGGCGCAGATGCCGATGGTCAACGCAGTAACTGGCGATGGAATGACAACCGAGGTGCCATCTTCTTGTGGATCGTTAAAGTACATCAAGACCACAATTCGAATGTAGAAGAACGCAGCGACTGCTGATGCAAGGACGCCAGCAATTACCACTGAGATATTTCCGCTCTCGTATGCTGCCGAGAAAATCGCAAACTTTCCGACAAAGCCTGAGGTAAGTGGGATACCGGCGAGTGCGAGCAAGAAAAGGGTAAAGATCCCTGCAATTAATGGAGAGCGCTTACCTAGCCCACTCCATCGGTTCAGGTCAGTTACCTCGCCACCTGCATCGCGAACGAGCGTCACGACCGCGAAAGTCCCAAGCGTTGTGAAGCCATAGGTCGCAAGATAAAGCAGCGTTGCATCAAGTCCAG
>CAZZFG010000139.1:0-2662 GCA_964653345.1 uncultured Bifidobacterium sp.
AGTAAGCCTTCGACATCAACGTTCTCTGGTTCAGCTGGTTGCACATACGGCTCGTTGTACACGGTGAGGTAGTAGTAAATGTTCTCACTATCTTCGCCATACATTCGCTTGATGCCATCTTTGACTATGTGGCCAACTTCGTAGGCAAATGCCGGGTCGTAGGCGATAACAGCCGGATTGGTCGATGCAAGAAGATGTGAATGTCCATCTTCATGTTGCAGCCCTTCACCGTTGAGCGTAGTGCGCCCTGCAGTTGCGCCGAGAACGAATCCGCGAACGAGTTGATCGGCAGCTGCCCAGAATGAATCACCGGTACGTTGGAAACCGAACATCGAGTAGAAGATGTAAATCGGAATCATCGGTTCGTTATGCGTGGAGTATGAGCTTCCTACTGCAGTGAATGATGCAACCGATCCCGCTTCGTTGATTCCTTCATGGAGAATGACGCCCGCGGTTGATTCTTTATACGAGAGCATCAATTCGCGATCGACAGCGGTGTATTTCTGGCCGTGTGGCGAGTAGATCTTCATCGTTGGGAAGAGTGAATCCATTCCGAAGGTGCGCGCTTCGTCGGGGATGATCGGAACGATGCGCGAGCCGATTTCCGGATCCTTAGCAAGATCTTTGAGGAGTCGAACAAATGCCATCGTGGTTGCTACGGCTTGATGACCCGAGCCGCGTTTTGCCGATTCGAATGCGCTCTCTGCAGGTTGCCCGAGTGGGCGAGATTTAGCGCGGCGGCTCGGAACGAAACCACCGAGCGCTTGTCGACGCTCCATTAGGTATTCGTGCTCTTTCGAGCCCTTAGGTAGCGAGAGATATGGTGGCAAATATGGATCGAGCTCTTCGTCCTTGACTGGAAGTTGAAGGCGATCGCGGAACTCTTTGAGGTCTTCGGCAGTCATCTTCTTCATTTGATGCGTTGCGTTGCGACCTTCGAAATGTGAGCCAAGAGTCCAGCCCTTGATGGTTTTCGCGAGAATCACAGTTGGTTGACCTGTATGTGTAACTGCTGCTTGGTACGCAGCATAAAGCTTTCGATAATCATGGCCACCGCGCTTGAGGTTCCAGATTTTCTCATCGCTCCAATTAGCAACCATCGCAGCGGTGCGCGGATCTTTACCGAAGAAATGCTCACGGATGAATGCGCCATCCTCGGCTTTATACGTTTGGAAATCACCATCGAGCGTGGTGTTCATGATGTTTACGAGGGCGCCTTCGCGATCTTGCGCGAGAAGTTCATCCCACTCGCGACCCCAGACAACTTTGATGACATTCCAGCCAGCGCCACCGAAGAGCGATTCCAACTCTTGGATGATTTTTCCATTACCGCGAACCGGACCATCAAGTCGTTGCAAGTTGCAGTTGACGACGAACGTTAAATTATCAAGTCGCTCACGCGCAGCGAGTGAAATTGCACTGATGCTCTCTGGTTCATCGATTTCGCCATCGCCGAGGAATGCCCACACTCGTTGATCGCTCGTATCTTTGATGCCGCGATTATGTAAGTAACGATTAAAGCGTGCTTGGTAGATTGCATTGAGTGGTCCAAGGCCCATCGAGACAGTTGGGAACTGCCAGAACTCTGGCATCAACCGAGGATGCGGATACGAGGAGAGTCCGCCACCAGCGTGGGAGAGTTCTTGGCGGAAACCATCCATTTGATCTTCAGTTAGTCGACCCTCAACGAATGCGCGACCATAAACACCCGGACTGGCGTGTCCTTGGAAGAAAATTTGATCTCCACCGCCTGCATGTTCTGGGCCGCGGAAGAAGTGATTGAAACCCACTTCATATAGCGATGCAGATGATGCGTACGTTGAGATATGTCCACCAACGCCTACACCTGGCCGTTGTGCGCGGTGCACTGTAACCGCTGCGTTCCATCTGATGTAGGCACGGATTCTGCGCTCGAGGAATTCATCACCTGGGAATTCAGGTTCGCGATCTGGTGGGATGGTGTTGATGTAATCAGTGGTGCGAAGTGATGCGACGCCAACGCCGCTTTCGCGGGCACGTTGCAACATGCTTAATAGAAGGTAGCGCACACGCTCTGGGCCATCGCTTTTTAGCGCGGCATCGAGCGATTGGTGCCATTCATTGGTCTCTTCAGGGTCGCTATCCACGAGTTGATCAATCAACTGGATGTCGGTGTCGTTGGGGAGTTCCCGAGACATATCACTCCTCATCTGGCCTGGAAAACGGTGGAAAACGAGCCTTCCCTTCAGCGCCTTATCTTCCCCCCTCCACCCCTTGTCGGCATAATCGAGGCGATCTTTTCGGTGTTCCTCTTGCCAATGGGGTGGCTTTGGTAGTGGGATTATCGCCAGTAGCAGGCGTATCGGGCGCCTTGGGGAGTTTCAGATGGGAAGTGAGTGAGCAGCACAGGAATGGCTGCCCGGTTAGGGATAAAGCCGGGAGATTTGATTTTGGAGAGTGGTCGTCGCGCAGATAGCGATGACGCCCTCCGCAAGGAAATTTTCGATGTAGCAGGGAGCGAGCCGGTCGGAGACGGTGCACAAGAGGTCGTAGATGTGGTCTTGTTGTGGTGGCGCGAGGATGATGGCGATCTCATTGATGCCATGGTTGATTCGCTGACATTTCTCGATGCGCACGGAGTTATTTGGTTATTCACGCCCAAAGTCGGGCGAGCGGGCCATGT
>CAZZFG010000140.1:0-2601 GCA_964653345.1 uncultured Bifidobacterium sp.
AGGTCACGAAGCATTCACCGCGATGCGTGCTCGTGGTGCGAAGGTAACCGATATAGCAGTACTTGTCGTTGCTGCCGACGATGGAGTCATGCCTCAAACAATCGAAGCGCTTAACCATGCGCAAGCGGCAAATGTTCCAATTGTTGTCGCAGTCAATAAGATCGACAAAGAAGGTGCGAATCCGCAGAAGATCAGACAACAACTGACCGAATACAACTTGATCACCGAAGAGTATGGCGGCACAACGTTATTCGTTGATGTTTCTGCAAAAACAGGTAAGGGACTTTCAGAATTGGTCGATGCAATCTTGCTAACAGCAGATGCTGCAATCGACTTACGCGCAGTTGCGGCGGGTGAGGCTCGCGGCGTTGCAATCGAAGCGCACCTCGACAAAGGTCGTGGCGCGGTAGCGACAGTTCTCGTCCAGCGCGGAACGCTCCATGTTGGCGACGCCATCGTTGCTGGTGGCGCATTTGGTCGCGTGCGTGCGATGCTCGACGAGCATGGCGCCACTGTTGATTCTGCTGGTCCATCTCGCCCAGTACAGGTCCTTGGATTTACATCAGTTCCAGATGCAGGAGATTCATTCCTCGTTGCTGATGAAGATCGAACTGCTCGTCAGATCGCTGAGAAACGTCAGGCTGTGGAGCGACATGCAGCTCTTGCTAAGGCGCGCAAGAAAGTCTCACTTGAAGACTTCCTAGAGCAATCGAAGGTCACCACTCTTAACCTCATCCTTAAGGGAGATGTCGCCGGTTCTGTAGAGGCGCTCGAAGATGCACTTGTCCAACTTGATGTTGGCGCTGAAGTAGACCTTCGCGTGATTCACCGAGGCGTTGGCGCTATTACAAAGAGTGACATCACGCTCGCATCTGCATCGTCAGCAGTTGTCATTGGCTTTAACGTTAAACCAGAGCCGCAAACTGCAATCTTTGCTGATCGAGAAGGGGTTGAAGTTCGCTTCTACTCTGTCATCTACGAAGCAATCGAAGAGGTCGAAAAGGCGCTCAAAGGATTGCTTAAGCCTGAATTTGAAGAGGTCGTCCTTGGCTCAGCTGAAGTGCGCGAAGTTTTCAAATCAAGCAAATTTGGAAATATCGCAGGTTCGATGGTCAAAGATGGGCTCATTCGTCGTAACGCGAAAGCACGCGTACTTCGCGAAGGAACAGTTCACGGCAATAACCTCTCCATCGCATCACTCAAGCGCTTTAAAGATGATGCAACAGAGGTCAAGGAAGGCTTCGAGTGCGGTATTGGGCTCGGCTCCTTCAATGACATCAGGAGTGGGGACATCATCGAGGTTTATGAGATGCGCGAGAAGAAGCGTGCCTAATGGTCAGAGCCACTCGTTCATTTCGTACTCGTAAGGTTGCAGATCGCATCAAAGAGGTCGTCGCTGCCACGTGCGAGGGCAAGATCAAGGATCCACGTCTTGGTTTTGTGACGTTTACCGATGTACGAGTGACTGGTGACCTGCAAAACGCTTCCATTTTCTACACGGTGCTAGGCGATGAGAAGGAGCGCAAGAACTCTGCCGTGGCGCTGGAAAGCGCTAAAGGAATCATTCGGTCCACGCTCGGACGTGAATTGGGACTACGAGTAGTGCCAACTATTGAATTTCATCTTGATGCGTTGCCAGAGAGCGCTGCGACTCTTGAGGATTTGTTAGCAAAGAGCGCCCAACGAGATCTCGAGCTCGACGCAACACGTGCAGGTGCTGGATACGCGGGGGAGAGCGATCCATATCGCAAGCCACGTGCGGCAGACGATTCTGATAAATCTGAGGGCGAAAAAAGATCCAAGGCATGAAATCTGGATTTCTCGTTGTTGATAAGCCAGCGGATTTCACAAGTCACGACGTTGTTGCAGTAGCGCGAAAAGCGCTGCACGAGCGACGCGTTGGCCATGCGGGAACCCTCGATCCTTTTGCGACAGGAGTGCTCGTTCTTGGCGTGGGAAATGGGACTCGTTTGTTGCAATACATCACTGATGGAAAGAAGTGTTATCAAGGCACGATTCGGTTAGGTGTCGCTACTACCACCGACGATTTAACAGGTGATGTCATCAGTGAGAACTTCGCGGGACTTGATTCAATCTCAGATTCAGCAATCATCAACAATTTATCGGCACAAGTGGGCGAGATTTACCAGCGACCAAGTTCGTTTTCGGCAATCAAGGTCAATGGTAAACGTGCGTATGAATTGGCTCGCGCTGGCGAAGAGGTAAAACTCAAAGAGCGGAAAGTCACCATCTACTCTCTTGAAGTCGAGAAGATCGAGCGATCATTGCGTGCAATAGATGTCTCAATCACCGTTGAATGTTCGGCGGGAACTTATATTCGATCAATTGCGCGCGATTTGGGGCAAGTGCTTTCAATAGGTGGCCACCTCACTGCGCTCCGCCGATTTCGCGTTGATCCGTTCTCATTAGATGATTCGATAACTATGGAGCAGTTGCGCGCCGAACCAGCGCTTCTCTCTTTAGATGATGCAATTAGCAGGATCTTTAGTCGACGGAACCTCTCGATGGAAGAGGTTGCCAGCGTAAGCCACGGCAGGTCGATTGAGCTCCGCGATGAAAAACAGAGCCAGCATCAACAGA
>CAZZFG010000141.1:0-2566 GCA_964653345.1 uncultured Bifidobacterium sp.
TGGCGCGCAGCTATCTCGATTATGCGATGAGCGTGATTGTGGGTCGCGCTCTTCCCGATGTACGCGATGGTTTAAAGCCCGTGCACCGCCGCGTTCTTTATGCGATGTTTGATGCGGGTTACCGTCCAGATAAGGGTTACTACAAATCATCACGCGTCGTCGGTGATGTCATGGGTAACTATCACCCACATGGTGACTCAGCTATTTATGACACTTTGGTCCGCTTAGCGCAGCCTTGGTCGCTTCGTTATCCGCTCGTCGACGGTAATGGAAACTTTGGTTCCCCTGGTAATGATCCGGCAGCTGCAATGCGTTACACCGAAGCGCGTCTTGCACCACTTGCAATCGAGATGATGCGGGATATCGATGAAGAGACTGTTGATTTCACCGATAACTACGACGGTCGTTCGCAAGAGCCAGTAGTCCTACCAAGTCGATTCCCCAACCTGCTTGTTAACGGCAGTGCAGGAATCGCTGTTGGTATGGCAACAAATATTCCACCGCATAACCTCAATGAGGTTGCTGAGGGTATTCAGTGGTCGCTGCAAAATCCTGATGCAAAGCCAGCAGAACTTCTTGAGAAGCTTCTTACTTTTGTTAAAGGTCCAGATTTCCCGACTAAGGGTCTGATCGTTGGTAGAAGTGGCATCGAAGAGGCGTATCGCACTGGTCGCGGCTCCATCACGATGCGTGCTGTCGTTGAAGTCGAAGAGATTAACAATCGAAATTGCTTGGTTATCAGCGAACTTCCGTATCAGGTTAACCCAGATAATTTGGCGCTTAAGATTGCAGACCTAGTCAAGGATGGCAAAGTCGCTGGAATTGCTGATGTGCGCGATGAAGGTAACGAGCGTCTTGGACAACGACTTGTCATCGTGCTTAAGAAGGATGCAGTTGCGAAGGTAGTGCTCAATAACCTGTACAAGCACACCCAACTTCAAGAAACTTTTGGCGCAAACATGCTTGCTCTCGTTGATGGTGTACCGCGCACGCTTCGACTCGATGAGTTTGTGAAGTTCTACATCGATCATCAAATTGAAGTTATCGTTCGACGAACCAAATACCGCCTTGCCGAAAAAGAGAAACGCGCTCATATCTTGCGCGGCTATGTCAAAGCTCTTGATGCGCTTGATGAAGTCATTGCATTAATCCGCAAGAGCGAGAGCACCGATGATGCACGTTCAGGGTTGATGAAGCTTCTCGATGTTGATGAAGTCCAAGCAAATGCCATTTTGGATATGCAGCTTCGTCGCTTGGCAGCTCTCGAGCGGCAGAAGATTCAAGATGAATATGACGCAATCATGAGGGAAATCATCGAATTAAATGAGATATTGGCGAATCCGAAGCGGCAACGCGAGATTGTTTCCAGTGAACTTGCCGAGCTCACCGCGAAATATGGAGACACTCGCCGGACTCAGATAATTGCAGCCGAAGGAGATTTTGCGGCAGAAGATCTGATCAAGCAAGAGGATGTCGTCGTCACCATCACCCGAGGTGGTTACTCCAAACGAACAAAAGCCGATCTTTACAGATCGCAACGCCGCGGCGGCCGTGGTGTTCGAGGCGCTGCGCTCAAGCAAGATGACATCGTTGAACATTTCTTCGTGACCACAACGCATCATTGGATTCTCTTCTTCACGAATAAGGGACGAGTCTATCGAGCGAAAGCACACGAGCTGCCTGAGGCAGGTCGCGATGCCCGTGGGCAACATGTTGCGAATCTTCTTGCCTTCCAACCAGATGAGAAGATTGCGCAAGTTCTCGCAATTGAGAATTACAACGCAGCTAAATACCTAGTACTTGCTACTAAGTCAGGGTTAGTGAAGAAGACCCCACTCGATGAGTATGACTCGAATCGATCAGGCGGTCTGATTGCAATTAATCTTCGCGAAGGTGATGAAGTTGTCTCGGCAGTTCTTGTTGGCGAAAAGGATGACATTCTTTTGGTCTCGAAGAACGCGATGTCACTTCGTTTCACTTCAGATGACGAATCTCTTCGCCCAATGGGTCGCGCGACAAGTGGCGTAATCGGAATGAAGTTCCGCACAGGCGATGAGCTTCTTGCAATGGCATCGGTATCGGATGTTGCCAATGCATATGTCTTCACTGCAACCGATGGTGGATTTGCAAAGCGCACACCTGTTGTGGAATATCGACCACAAGGACGTGGTGGCCTTGGAATCAAAGCTGCGAAGGTTGATGAAGCCTCGCGCGGAGTTCTTGTTGGTGCATTAATTGTCACTGAGGTAGATGAGGTGCTCGCGATAACGTCAGCTGGGACTGTGATGCGGACTCGAGTTGATGAAGTTCGACAGACCGGGCGCGACACCATGGGCGTTCGCCTGGTCAATCTCGATCCTGAGACAGTCGTGGTGTCTATCGCGCGTAATGCCGAGGGAGATGACGAGTAGAGCACGCAGCTGAATGCGGATTAGCCTCGAGCTAAAACCTTGGGGTACCCTTCCGGTTCTACTGAAAATGGGCCTATAGCTCAGCCTGGTTAGAGCGCTTCCCTGATAAGGAAGAGGTCGGTGGTTCGAGTCCACCTAGGCCCACGCAGTAGTGA
>CAZZFG010000142.1:0-2470 GCA_964653345.1 uncultured Bifidobacterium sp.
GCGTGGTTGCTCTGCTGGACAAAATCTTACGTGCTGGTGAAGGGCGTCAAGTCAAGAACCTTGAGAAGATTGCGCGCTTAGTTAATTCACATGAAGCAGAGATTTCTGCGCTCAATGATCAGCAGCTCCGGCTGAAGACCGATGAGTTCAAATCTCGAATCAATGACGGTGAAGATTTAGACGACATTCTTCCTGAAGCATTTGCTGTTGTGCGCGAGGCTGCAAAGCGCACGTTAGGCCAGCGACATTACGATGTGCAGTTGATGGGTGGTATCGCACTTCACCGCGGAAATATCGCCGAAATGCGAACTGGTGAGGGTAAGACTCTGGTATCTACTCTTCCCGCGTACCTCAACGCGCTTGCGGGCAAAGGTGTGCACATTGTTACTGTGAACGATTATCTCGCTGAACGCGACAGTGAATGGATGGGTCGCGTACATCGCTTCTTAGGGTTAAGCGTTGGCGTAATTCTTGCGCACATGACTCCACAAGAGCGAAGAGTCGCATACGGAGCAGATATCACGTACGGCACAAACAATGAATTTGGTTTTGATTACTTGCGTGACAATATGGCGTGGTCCATCGACGATTGCGTACAACGAGAACATAATTTTGCGATTGTCGATGAGGTTGACTCGATTCTTATCGATGAGGCGCGTACCCCACTTATTATTAGCGGTCCTGCAGATCGACCAACTAAGTGGTACTCCGAGTTCGCAACAATCGCGAAAAAACTTACGCCAGCGGAACATTATGAGGTAGACGAGAAAAAACGCACCGTCGGCATTCTAGAAGCGGGTATTACTGAAGTAGAGAAACTTTTGGGCATCGAAAACTTATATGAGACAGCAAACACTCCACTAATTAGTTACCTCAATAATGCCCTTAAGTCGAAGGAGCTCTTTAAGCGGGATCGTGACTACGTAGTAATGAACGGTGAGTTGCTCATCGTGGATGAGCACACTGGTCGCATCCTTGCTGGACGCAGATATAACGAAGGACTCCACCAAGCTCTCGAAGCCAAAGAAGGCGTCAAAATTCAAGATGAAAATCAGACGCTTGCGACTATCACGCTGCAAAACTACTTCCGGCTCTACGACAAGCTTTCCGGTATGACCGGAACGGCTATGACGGAAGCCTCTGAGTTCTACCAGATCTATAAATTAGGTGTGATTCCGATTCCGACCAATAAAGAGATGCAACGAATCGACCAATCTGATTTGGTGTACAAAACCGAACATGCGAAATTCCTGGCCGTAGTCGACGACATCGTTGAACGCCACCGAAAAGGCCAACCTGTTCTCGTCGGTACGGTAAGCGTTGAAAAATCTGAGGAGCTTTCTACGTACTTGGTTCGCAAAGGCGTCGCTCACGAAGTGTTAAATGCCAAGCAACATGAACGTGAGGCAGCAATCGTTGCTCGCGCGGGCTGTAAAGGTGCCGTGACAGTTGCAACCAATATGGCAGGTCGCGGAACCGACATCATGCTTGGCGGCAATCCAGAGTTCTTCGCCGATTTCGCGCTCCACCAACGTGGATTCTCGCCTGTTGATACCCCCGAAGATTACGAGCGCGAGTGGCCAGCAGAGTTAGCACGCCAACGTCAATTAGTCGCTGCAGAGCATGATGAAGTCGTCTCGCTAGGTGGCTTATATGTTCTTGGTACTGAGCGACACGAGTCTCGTCGTATCGATAACCAGCTACGTGGACGCTCTGGTCGCCAGGGCGATCCGGGAGAGTCACGCTTCTACCTCTCACTACAAGATGAGTTGATGCGTCGATTTAATTCTGCGCTCGTGGAGCGTTTCCTCGGTGCCGCCGGAATTCCTGACGATGTGCCGATTGAATCCAAAATGGTGAGCAATGCGATTAAGTCAGCACAGACCCAGGTGGAGAGTCAGAACTTTGAAATTCGCAAGAATGTTCTCAAATATGATGATGTGCTCAATCGACAGCGACAAGTTATCTACGCTGAGCGTCGTAGCGTCCTCGAGGGAGCAGATCTGCGCGATCAAATGATCGGGTTTATCGACGATGCAGTGCGTGGACAGGTTGATTTTGCAACAGCCGAAGGTTTCCCAGAAGAGTGGAACCTTGAGGCGCTTTGGCAACAATTAAGAGCCCTCTATCCAATCACCCTTGATCATGAGAAATTGATTGAAGAGGTTGGCGATATTTCGGGGATATCGAGTGAGTATTTGAGCGAAATGGTAAGTAACGATGCCCTGCAGCAGTACGAGCTGCGTGAAAGCACGCTTACTCCAGAGATTACCCGTGAACTCGAAAGGCGCGTCGTGCTCTCAGTCCTTGACCGCCGATGGCGTGATCATCTTTACGAAATGGATTACTTGCAAGAAGGCATTGGCCTTCGCGCGATGGCGCAGCGCGATCCACTCGTCGAATATCAGAAAGAGGGGTACGACCTCTTCACGGCGATGATGGAAGGCATCAGAGAAGAATCTGTTGGCTA
>CAZZFG010000143.1:0-2463 GCA_964653345.1 uncultured Bifidobacterium sp.
CAGCAGTGGAGCGTCCCGCCCCGCTCATGCCGGTCACGATCACAACATCCACAGCTGCACAACCCCTCTTGCCTCAATCAACTCGGCTCTAGCCTTTCATTGCTGTCAAGAACCTCGCCAGTCTCGGCATCGACCCCGGCAAGTGCGCCCGAATCCTCCCGAAGCGATGCCAGGATGTGTTCGGCAATCTTCCGTCCCATCCCTGGTAACGCGGCAATTTCCTCGGGCCGGGCGCCACGAATTTTTGCAACGGAACCAAAGTGATCAATAAGAGTTTTCCGTCGAATGCCACCGAGACCATCGATATCTTCCAGGAGAGATGCCAGCCCCTCCTTTGAGCGCTTACTTCGATGATATGTATTAGCGAACCTGTGCGCTTCATCTCTGATACGTTGAAAGAGATAAAGCGCCTCGCTATTTCGCGCCAAAATAATCGGTTCCTTTGCGTACGGCAACCAGATTTCCTCGAAGCGCTTCGCCAGTCCGCAGAGGAAGATATCTCGACCCTCTAGAACTTCGGCTGCGGCATTTACTTGAGGTTTACCGCCGTCAACGATAATCAATTGGGGTGGATAGGCAAACTTAACTTTAGAGCGATCAACATCTTCTTCATCAATAACTTCTTCATCGAGACGAGCTAGCCTGCGAGAGAGCACTTGGCGCATTGAGGCAACATCATTCGGTTTGCCCGTATCGCTATGAATACTAAAGCGGCGATAATCCGATTTCTTCGCTACGCCATCTTCAAAGACGACCATCGAAGCCACAATCTGACTCCCCTGCATATTCGCAATATCAAAACATTCAATCCGCAGTGGCGGTTGCTCCATTCCCAATGCCCGTTGAATCTCTGCGAGCGCCTGATTGCGAGTAGTGAGATCTTGTGAACGTTTAGCCAGATGTCGGAATAACGCATCATGCGAATTCCGTACAACAGAATCAAGGAGATCGCGCTTATCCCCGCGTTGCGGTACCCGAATCTCAACTTTTGCTCCTTTTTTCGTGGAGAGCAGCTCCTCAAGTGCGCTATCGGTGGGGAGCTCTTGATTGAGAAGAATTTCCGAGGGAATCTCAGCGCTATCACTCGAAAGATATTTCGAGGCAAGTAACTGCTCCAGATGTTCGGATTGGGCAACCTCTACACCCGATTCCACTATCCAGGATTGCGCGCTGGTAACTCTGCCAGACCGAACTTGAAATTGAGTAACTGCGCCTTTCCCGCCCATCTCCTCCCAGACGCTTGCAAACAAGTCGAGATTGCTATCGACAGGGAGTGCGACTGAGTTGCTTGTTGCTACCTTCTCGAGCGCATCAATCTGATCGCGATACCTTGCGGCGCTCTCGAAATCCTCTTCTGCTGATGCTTCCGCCATCTTCGTTCGCAATTCTTCAATAAACTTCGCAGGATCAGAATTCATGAAACCAATCAACGATTGCACGACTTGCCTGTGGTGCACCACCGCGTCCGGGTCTTTAGAGAGACAAGGCGCCACACATTTTCCGATGTACCCCAACAAACATGCTCGCTGACTCCGTTCAGCTCTCTGAAATACACCATTGGTGCACGATCGCATCGGAAATGCGCTCTGCAAGATCTCCAACAATTCACGGAGGGCCCATGCGTGTGGATAAGGTCCAAAATATTTGGCTCCATCTTTTCGCAAGGTTCGGGTGACAAATATGCGAGGTACCTCATCTTTGACCGTTACCGCCAAATAGGGAAAAGATTTATCATCTCGAAAGATGACGTTGTACTTTGGTTTCTCCTGTTGGATCCAAGTGAACTCCAATTGCAGAGATTCAATTTCATTTCCCACCAGCGTCCAATCAACTCGATTGGCTTCCCACACCATCGTGCGGACCTTCTCGTCAAGATTCGATTGAAAGTAACTGCCGAGTCTTGATCGCAGATTCTTTGCCTTGCCAACATAGATGACTTTGTTTTCGTCATTAAAAAACCGGTAGACCCCCGGTGAGGTCGGGATGTTCTCTGGACGATACGTCGCCGGATTAGCCACGACTTCCGCCGCTGTTGAGTACCTCGGCAAGGAATTGGCCGGTGTAGCTCTTCTTATTCTTTGCGACCTGCTCTGGCGTTCCTTCAGCCACGATATTCCCGCCGCGCGAACCGCCATCTGGTCCTAAATCGATGACCCAGTCAGCACTTTTGATGACATCGAGATTATGCTCGATGACAACAACGGTGTTGCCGGTATCAGCAAGTCGATTGAGGACTCCCAGCAGTTTACTGACATCTTCGAAATGTAATCCTGTTGTTGGCTCATCGAGCACATAGATGGTCCGGCCCGTCGAACGGCGTTGTAGCTCGGTCGCAAGTTTCACGCGCTGCGCTTCGCCACCTGAGAGAGTTGGAGCAGATTGACCCAAGCGCACATATCCCAAACCAACATCACAGAGCGTCTTGAGGTATCGCGCAATGGCCGGCACGCTCTCGAAGAATTC
>CAZZFG010000144.1:0-2461 GCA_964653345.1 uncultured Bifidobacterium sp.
GATTCATCCTTCACCGTAACCCTCACTTCTCTTGACGATCAATTCTTCGGAAGGACTGTGTATGAGTGGGCAATCTGTAAGTTTTTTCGACCAGCATCTGTAGGACGAGCAGCCAAGAAATATTCCACTGTGGCAGCTGTCGGTGCCACACTCACTCGCACATGTCCTGAGTTAGGCGCCTTCGTGCCGCTCTTATATGCGTTCTCATTGAAGTAGCTAAATGTGTCATCAGCTGGATTTGGCATTGCCTGGTAGATCACACCATCGCGCTCTTGGGTAACAAAAATATGGTCATGCCCTTGGAAGAAGATTGACACCTTGTTCTGCACCATCAAATCATGAATGGGCAGCTCCCAATTAGGGCGTTCCTTCGCAAAAGTGGATTGCCCCTTAGGATCGCTGCCGCCCCACTCATATGTTGTCGATATTTCTACGCCACCACGACCAGTTCCTAGAACATGATGTGCAAAAACAAATTTATATTTAGCATCGCTCTCTTCCAGAGTCTTCTTGAGCCAGGAATATTGTGTGTCGCCGATGCCAACTTTCCATAAGTCGCGAGCGCCCTTACCTCCACCCTTTCCGCCACCGCCCTGCTGATCTCCGCCGCCTTTCTCGTCTCCTGCGACGTTATCTACTGCCGCAGTTGAGTGCCAATATGGATCGAGCGTGACAAATAGCGCATCGCCCCAGGTGAACGAGTAGTAATCGCGTGGCAAACCAACTCCTGGAATCTCTTCGATATTTCCACTGTAAAACTCATTGGGCGCTGGCAACGGATAGAACTTATTACGCGCATTGCCTGCGAGAACTGCTGGATTTGTCGTTGTGCCATCAAGGAGATAGGCAGCAGCTTGCTCATGATTTCCATTTACCAAGAAAATTGGCACAGTGCTTCCAGGAATCGTCAACCAATTGCGATGCGTTCGATAGATGTTCTCTACATTTGTTTTTGTTGCTTGTCCCTTACTGATTAAAGGGTCAATGCTGAAATCGTCGCCCATCAAAATGTGAAAGTCTGGTAATTGTTTGGCGATATTCGCCATTGTGACGAAGTAAAGCTCAGACCCAAACATCTTTCCCGCACGTTCTGGGTGCGTATCCCCTTGTACTGTGAACGAAAATTCCTGGCTCTTTTTTCGAGAGGTCACAAATGAGTATTGCTTTCCAGTTTGATAGCTTTTTGAATCTTTACTCTTGTAACGAACTCGGTAATAGACGCGAGTGTTGCTCTTGAGGTTTACGATATCGAAAGTGAAAGGTTCACCTTGCGTTACCGATGAAATCGGACTTTTCGCAGAGTACTTAGTTTTTGTGTAGCCATACTCGACATATGCGCTGAGATCCTGATTTGCTAGCAGGCTCAAGGCAATCGAATTATTGGTTGGCCGGCCCAGAATCTGGGTGATTACCGGAGCTGAAACGCCAAGCGCCTTCCCTATAGAACTCTGCGAAAGGGTGATGAGGATTGTCGATCCCAAGAGAGCCCTTCGGGAAATCGGGGCTGCCAACCAGGATCCAAGGAGAGATGTGCTCTTCTCATTTCTGCTACTCACGCGAGCAGGATAGGTCGGACTTCCTAATAAATTTCTCGCCGATTTCTAAGGGTTGCCTGTGAGTTAGAGGCCCCCTAATAGCGAGCGCATCTTGCTGTAAATAATGCGCGCTGCCAAGGCTGGGCTGATGCGAGCCAGCAGATTCATCATCTTGGCATCGGTACCGATGAAGATTCGTTCGCGCTCCTTTTCAATCGCCTCGACAATCATCGAAGCTGCTGTTGCCGGATCCGTCGTTGGTATCTTGCTAGCGGCCGCAGAGGTACTGGATGGAGCCATTGCCACTCCAGAATTCATCGCAATATCCGTGCTCATCGCGCCTGGATACACCAGCGTTACGCGCACCTTCGTTCCGCGCAATTCTGAGCGAAGGCCATCAGTTAATTGAGCAAGCGCCGCTTTTGATGCGCCATAAAGACTCTGCCCAGGCACAGGGGCGTAAGCACCCATCGACGAGATATTAACGATGTGACCCTCGGGTCTATCAAGTAAATGTGGAAGGAAAGCTTTTATCAAGAGTAATGCGCCAGTGAAATTAACTGACATCACGTGCGAGGCATCCTCGAGAGTTAATTGATTGACCTTAACGAAAGGCTGAATGATCCCAGCATTGTTAATCAGAGCATCCACTTGCCCCAATCGATTGATAACCACTTGCGGCAGCGACGCCACGGGATTTTTGTCCGTGATGTCAACCAAGAAAGTTTCGACCTGAGGGCCCGCTATCTCGCGAAGTTTTGCAAGTGACTCTTCTCGAAAATCCACAGCCGCGACCCGCGCGCCTTTATCAATAAGCGCAAGCGTTAATTCTCGTCCGACTCCACCCCCGGCGCCGGTGACTACAAAGACTTTTCCATCAACTCTCACATTTACATAGTACTCGTGAGCCCTGGGGTATGGTTTTA
>CAZZFG010000145.1:0-2432 GCA_964653345.1 uncultured Bifidobacterium sp.
CCACTTCGGCAGGTCCAGCGGAATCAAGGATGCACTCATCTACGCCCCACTCTGAAGTAAGCGCGGGCAGACCACCTTCGGTAACAACGACCATCACGGGCGCACCAACTCCGGTGGAGGTAAGAAGGCGAGTGAGGTTCTTCATCGCGCTTAAATCGCGACGGGCATCGACAAGGAGCAGATCAATCGAGGGCGCATCGACCAGCACAGATACCTCGGCCGGGAGGATGCGGACTTGATGTTGCAGGAGCGCAAGGGAGGGCAAAACCTCCGCGCTGGAGTGGCGAGAGTTAGTGAGCAACAGGAGCTTCGCCATAGTGGAACAATACTCTCGTGGAGAATCTGGTGATACTCGGGCTAGTCCTAGCCATTGCTACGGGCTATGGCTACTGGTACCGCCACCGCGACGGCCGGGTCCGCGACCGCGCCGGACGCGAGCGCCGTCTCCAATTAACCCCTGCCGATATTGGTACTGGCGCTCTCGGCGAGCGCGCCACCTTGCTCCAGTTCTCCTCTGCCTTCTGCACCCCATGTCGTGCAACGCGCGTCATTCTCGGTGAAGTCTCTGCGACAACGCCAGGAGTTATACATATAGATATAGATGCGGAAGAGAGGTTGGAGTTAGTCCGCAAAGTGGGGATTCTCTCCACCCCTACGACATTGATTCTCGATAGCAAAGGATTTGAAATTGCCCGCGCCGTCGGCGCCCCACGCAAGGCGCAGGTTTTGGCCTCTCTCGAAGCGCTGCGGTAACGAACTCCTAAGTCGGCCGCAGGCGCCTCTCAGGGAATCCTCACCTTCAGAGGCCATCCTTTTTACATGGGTAAAGGGCTAACGAAGAGGCGAGCAATGGTTCGCCTTGACCTCGCTGCCATCGTCACGGGCACCGGGCTCGGACTCACCCTCTCGCTACTTGCTGCCACTCTGACTAAAGAGGATCTCACTGGCACCTTTCAAATCATCACCACTATCTCCCGAGTAGCTGCGCTCGCCGGAGCGTACTTAGCGCTGCTTGGCTTACTACTGGTCGCGCGAATCACCTGGATTGAACGTGCGGTCGGCCATGATCGATTAGTTTCTTGGCACCGAAAATCTGCCCCATATTCGCTTTTTCTCATTCTTATCCATGTACTTCTCGTCGCAGTTGGTTATGCCGCAAATGACAAAGTGCGCGTTGGTGTTGAGATCTGGCGCTTAGTGACTTCCTACCCATGGATGCTCCCAGCGTTCGTTGGCTTTCTTGCATTTATGGCTGCGGGAATATCGTCATACAAGCGCGTACGTTCGAAAATCAAATACGAAACCTGGTGGACGATTCATCTTTACACCTACATCGCGATTGCATTCTCATTTATGCATCAGGTGCTTACTGGAGTGATGTTTATCGGTCATCCACTTAATCGTGCCTATTGGACGGGGCTCTACATTTTCGTTGCAGCAACCATTGTTATCTGGCGGATTTTAATTCCACTGTATAAGAGCATTCGCTTTAGGTTACGAGTTGCGCGAGTGGATATCGAAGCGCCAGGAATCATCTCAATTTATGTTGCAGGACGAAATCTCCAGAAATTAAAAGCAGAAGGCGGCCAGTTCTTTAATTGGCGTTTTCTTGATGCGCATCGTTGGTATGAATCACACCCCTTCTCACTCTCTGCTGCGCCAGCGAACGACACGATGCGATTTACTGTGAAAGACCTTGGCGATCATTCGCGTTCCTTAATATCGCTGCAACCGGGCACTCGGGTAGCGATTGAAGGACCATTTGGAACATTTACCAAACATCAATCACAGAAGAGTCGACCAATCCTCTTGATTGGTGGTGGCGTGGGCATCACGCCAATTAGGGCGCTTTTAGAGGAGCTACCGACGGATCGAGATATTTCCCTCATTTATCGCACCTCTAACGAAGAGGGATTGATCTTCTTAGAAGAGATCACCGAACTTGCCAAGCAAAAGCGCGTTCGTCTGCATGTGTTGCCGGGTTCGCGTCGTCTCTATCCTTTGGATAGCGCGCATCTGCTTCAGCTCGTACCAAATGTCCGCGAGTGTGAGATTTATATTTGTGGACCAACAGCGTTGACAGAGGTTATTCGCGAAAGTGCGCGTGCGTTGGGAATGCCAAAGGCGAGAGTGCATAGCGAAATTTTTGAATATCACACAGTGATGGAGGGTGAATAAGAATGGGAATCAAACGACCACTCATGATTGTGGGAAGTACCGTTGGTGCCGTTGCCACGGTGCTTTCCTACCATCCCGCCGCCAGTGGCACTGCTGCATCGTTAGCGCCTGCGCCAGATCTAGTTGAGACAACGCCAACGCCAGATGCCACTACCTCTGCTCCTGCGGCAACTCCTGCGGCAACTCCAACCGAAACTTCATCCGCTGCACCTACTCCGACGTCGGCGAGTACTCCACAGGCAACTACGAAGAAA
>CAZZFG010000146.1:0-2418 GCA_964653345.1 uncultured Bifidobacterium sp.
GCATCTAGCGATCCATCTTTGGTAATTGCGCTTCCCGCTTCTGGTAGCGCACCTTCAGCAACGACGATGATTGGCGCGTAGTTATATGTATAGCGCGACTCCACGTACGCACAGACTTTCTCGATGGAAAATGGCACTTCCGGAATCAAAATGCATGAAGCGCCGCCAGCTAACCCAGAATGAAGAGCGATCCAACCAGCGTGACGGCCCATCACTTCGACAATCAAGGTGCGATGGTGAGATTCTGCGGTGGTGTGGAGACGATCAATCGCTTCAACTGCGATGTTCACGGCGGTATCAAAGCCAAAGGTGTAGTCGGTAGCGTTCAAATCATTATCAATGGTCTTTGGGACACCGATTACTTTCACGCCCAGCGAGTGGAGTTTCGTTGCAACGCCCAGAGTATCTTCGCCACCAATTGCGATAAGCGCATCGATACCTTGAGCATGCAGGTTCTTCTTGATTTGCTCGACGCCACCTTCGATAGCGAATGGGTTGGTTCGTGAAGAGCCAAGAATCGTTCCGCCTCGAGGAAGCAGTCCACGAGTTCGCTCGATATCTAGCGGCATACTCAAGCCCTCGAGCGGACCTTTCCATCCATCGCGAAACCCAATGAATTCGTACCCATATTCTTTGACGCCTTTGCGCACAATCGCGCGAATGACAGCATTGAGACCGGGGCAATCTCCCCCGCCAGTCAATACGCCAACGCGCATGCTTTGCCCCTTAATAATGAGATTTTCGCCAGGGACCAATGGTACCGGGGTGGCGATAGCTCGCGCTCTGGCCTAAATGATCGAGCAATCCCCTGAGCTATGCTCAGGATGGTGAGCCTTACGCGACCCGATAGCGCAACAGCGCCGCACCCGGATTCCAGGTATATCGGGTACTACCTCGCAGTCAGCGCGCTTTGGGGCGTTCCCTATCTCTTCGTCAGTATCGCCGTGAAAGAACTCTCTGTTCCCGTCATCGTCTTCACTCGAGTATTTATCGGAGCGCTGATTTTGATTCCGCTCGCGATTCGAGCCGGCGCACTTAAAGTGCCGCGCGCTAGCGCTAAATACATCGTGCTCTACGCCCTCTTTGAAATGTTCATTCCGTGGACGCTTATCTCTGACGGGCAACGTTCGGTGAGCTCAGGTCTGGCCGGCTTGTTAATAGCGACTGTTCCCATTTGGGCAAATCTGCTCGCAGCGCTTGCTGGTGATCGCTCGGTGCGCCACCCACGACAGGCCTTTGGTATTGCCATCGGATTTATCGGAGTCGTAGCTTTGGTAGGTATCGACTCGCTGATGGAAAGCCACGATCTAATTGCCATGCTCAAAATTCTCTTCAGCGCTTTCTCTTATGCCTTCGCTACTTTTATGGCTATGCGCTACCTCGGTGGCGTCGCAGGTGTAACTGTCAACGGCTTAGCTATGGCGCTTACTGCTGTTGTTTTCTTTATTCCCGCGCTTCGAACCGCACCGACATCAATGCCCTCGAATCGAGCTCTCTTTGCGCTCCTTGCCCTAGGGCTACTCTGCACGGCGCTGGCCTTCTATCTCTTCTTTACCCTCCTTCGCATGATCGGGCCGCCCAAGGCTTCAACAGTCACCTATCCCAACACCGCAATAGCGATTGCGCTGGGGGTAATCATCCTCCACGAGCCAATCACGGTGGGAATGGTGCTGGGATTCCCGCTGGTCTTACTGGGCTCATATCTAGCGGCGTCGCGCAATACTCGAGGAGATTTTTCAACGAGCGGAAAGTAGCTCACCGATTTACTCTTGCGGACATGTCGCAAAGCGCACAGCCACTCCTCCAATGCGGCTGTGGTACTCCCTGGAGCATTGCAGCAAATAGCGTAGTTATTTGCCAGAAGTGCCAGCGACCAGCACACCCTGCCATCGCAGCGATGGCCCTTGCAGTTGCAGGGAAGAACTAAAAGCCGAATTTCTCAAGCGAACGTGGATTTCCTTGCCACTCTGATTCAACGCCAACATGGAGTGTAAGAAAAACTTTTTCGCCTCGATATTTCTCAATTGCCTGACGCGCTTTGGTTCCTATCTCTTTTATCCGTTCGCCAGATTTTCCTAAGATAATTTTCTTCTGGCTATCTCGTTCGAGGAAGATTTTTGCGTAGATCATCGGTGTTTTCCCATCGCCGCCCACGCCCACCTCTTCAATGGTGACCATGAGTGAGTGCGGCAATTCATCATCGAGCATCTCAAGGGCAGCTTCGCGAATCAATTCGCTATAAATGTCATCATCGCTCTCTTCGCTGACGTACTCCTCGGGGTAGAGCGGTGGTCCCTCTGGTAAATGTGCGATGAGAAGTGCGAGCAAGCGATCGACTTGGAAGTTCTTTTTTGCAGAGACTGGAATGATCTCGCGCCAAGGAGCAAGCGTTCCCACGCTCGCTAATTTCTCCATCAG
>CAZZFG010000147.1:0-2407 GCA_964653345.1 uncultured Bifidobacterium sp.
TTAAAGAGATGATTTCGCATCCAGATTTCTCACTCGGTGTTGATGGGTATACCAGCACAGATCATGGCGCGCTCTCCGAAGTAACTTCATCACAACATCCATACTGTGGCCATATTGAGTACTTGGCGCACCACGTTCGAGAGTTGGGAACGTTGACTCTAGAGACTGCAATTCACAAAATGACGAAGAAAGTAGCCGAGCGATTTAACATTCAAAAGCGCGGTGAAATCAAAGAGGGATATTTCGCAGATTTGGTCCTCTTTAATGCCGACACCGTGGATAGCCGATCAACTATTGCAAAGCCTCAGGTCTATCCAGATGGAATTACTGCAGTGCTGGTGAATGGTGAAATCGTCGTGCAAAACGGTGCACATAAAGGCAAGCGACCAGGACAGGTAATCCGCAGAACTGCTTAATTCTTTAGCGCGTACCCAACTGCGAGCGAAGAAGCGATTGCAACCCAGATTTGATAGGGAAGTAGGGCAAGTCCATATCCAATCGACACTCTAAAAGTGATGATGGTGAGCGGAATCGTAAGGATCGCTGCTGTGATTAAGGCGCTCGCCGCGCCTATCAAGTTATGGGGCATGTAGAAAAGGTATGACCAGAGCAGCGCAGCGAAAACGCTTGCTGCGAAGAATGCCAGCCAAGTGAAGATTAGTGTTCGGGAAAGGCTCCTGGAGACCGCAAAAGCGGTTATACCTAGCACGATGAAGTTGTAAGGCCAGATAATTCCAAAAATCCAACTAGGCGGTTGCCATGAAGGGCGATTGAGCGCGTAGTACCAACCGGGGTTGCTATTAACCCAGAATCCAGAGCCGATTGCATAGATCGCCACAAGCACGACTCCCGCCACAGCGGCAACAGTGCGCCAACTCTCCATAACAGAAATCTAGCAGCGTGCGCTACCTTTTACGCTATGGATTTAGCAACTCGAATTCGTTCGCAGTTTGATTTGTCGAATAAGAGTCAACTGCGAGTGTGCATGGTCTGTCTTGGCAATATCTGTCGCTCTCCAATGGCGGCGGCAGTACTTCACAATCGGGCGCACGAAGTAACACATATTGAAGTTTTAGTTGATAGTGCAGGAACAGGTTCATGGCATATCGGTGAAGGACCAAATTTTTCATCAGAGGCAACCTGGAGTAAGGCTGGCTATCAATACGACCATGTAGCACAGCAATTCAACTCAGAATTTTTCTTGGAACGAGATCTCATTTTGGTAATGGATTCCAGCAACTACCAAAACGTCATCAACCAAGCACCACATCCAGATTTGGTGGAGAAGGTCTTCTACCTTCGACAATTCGATCCAGCGCTGAGCCATATCGACCCGAATGGACCAGATGCGAAACGACTTGAAGTGCCCGACCCATATGGTCTTGCTGACCGTGCCTTTGAAAAGGTGCTCGAAATGGTAGAAGATTCGGTCGAAGGCTTACTCCAAGTTCTCAAGAAATAAGTGGAGGCAAGATGCGTGCAGCTCGATTCCATGGCGCTAAGGATTTGTGCATCGAGGATGTCCCCAATCCATCGGTACCAGATGGACATACTCTCGTCCGCATGGAGCGCGTAGGTATCTGCGGTACTGATTTAGAAGAGTACTTAATCGGACCAGTGATCATCCCAAAACATCGAATGCCAATGATCATTGGCCATGAATACCTCGGCCGAGTAATCGAAGATCCCCTCGGCAAGTTAAAGCCAGGAACTCTTGTGGTCCCTGATGGAATTGTTGGCTGCGGGAATTGCTATTACTGCGATCGCCATGAAGAGGGAATCTGTAAGAACTACGAATGTATTGGCCTCACCTGCGATGGTGGCATGGCGGAATTCATGGCAACTGATCCAACGCGTTGGATTGAGGTACCAAAGCATGTCTCAGCAGATGTAGCTGTATTTGCCGAACCAATGTCGGTTGCGGTTCGTGCACTAAATAAAGTCCCATTCATCCCAGGTACAAAAATTGCAGTGACCGGTGGCGGTACTGTTGGTTTATTGATTGCACAAGTTGCGCGCTCTTTTGGTGCAGCGCAAGTTGTTGTTTACGAACCAAATCCAGTGCGCCAAGCTGTAGCTCAATCTCTTGGATTCGAAACGCTCAATCCACTTAATGAGAAAGAGTGGGCGCACTACGATGAATTCGATTCACTTTTAGAGTGCTCTGGCGTCAAGGGAACTACCGCAAAGTCGCTCGAAAAAATTCGAAATGCTGGATCGCTTGTCCTTGTCGGTTTTCGTCCTGAGGAAGAGAGCTTTCACTTACTCAATTTCGTGCTCAGTGAAAAGCGTATTCTTGGCACGGCGGCACATATGTGGGATGTCGATGTCGCCGCAGCTATCGCGCTCCTGGCTGGCAATTCGATTGATACGAAACCGCTTCTTACCGACGTGATTGCGTTAGATG
>CAZZFG010000148.1:0-2397 GCA_964653345.1 uncultured Bifidobacterium sp.
ATGAAGATCTATAAGAAGCATAATTTCGATGGCTTCTTCATGGACGATCACGTCCCACACACCCATGGAGATACTGAGTGGGGCCATCGCGGCCGCGCCTTTGCTAATGGCTATATCCAAGCCATGATCGAAGCGGTAAGTAAGCAATGAAACGGGTTTTGATTGCTGAGTGTGCCCAAGAGATTGCTTCGTTCAACCCAATCCAGAGCCAGCTAGATAGTTTCCGACTCTCCACGCCAGCGGAACTTTTTGATGAACATCGACCACTTCGGACCTCGATTGCCGGAGCGCTTCGCCAATTCGATACCCGAAAAGATATCGAGTTAGTAGCTGGCTTTGGCGCTAGCTCAATTACATCGGGAGGCCTTACCTCCAAGAGCGCATGGGAGTTTATCTCAACGAACATCCTCGATTCGATTCGCGCAGCCGACAAAATTGACGCCATCTATTTCTCACTTCATGGCGCGATGGGCGCTGATGGCGAATTAGATCCCGAAGGTTATCTACTAGTTGAAACGCGCAAAATCGTCGGTGAAGAGATTCCCATCGTGGCATCTTTCGACCTGCACGGCGTGATTACTGATCCTGTCTTGCGAAATTGCAACGCGATTGTTCTCTATCACACATATCCGCACATTGATCTCTATGAGACTGGCGAGCGTGCAGCGCGGTTACTACTGAAGATCCTTGATGGTGAGGCGAAACCAGTAACAGCACGAGTTCGTATCCCTGCATTGGTACGTGGCGATGAGCTCAAGACGAAGACCGGCTGTTTTGGGGAGCGCGTGAGTGAGACTGTTGCTATCGAGAATTCAGCCAAAGGCCTATCTGGGGGAATCTTCATCGGGAATCCATTTACTGATGTTCCCGATTTAGCATCGAATGTCATCGTCTGCACCAACGATGATGAGCAACTTGCCAGGGAGAGCGCTGAGCGAATCGCAGCGGATTTCTGGCGGGATCGCGAGAGGATGCAAGCGTTCCTTACGCCCGTCAAAGAAGCAGTCCGCCAAGCTTGTGATGCTTATGCCACTAAGGGCGGCACCACGATCCTTGTCGATGCTGCTGACGCAACTAGCTCAGGCGCCTGCGGCGATAGCAACGTGGTTTTGGCCGAGTTGATGGCTCAAGGCTTCACGGGCACCTCGCTCGTGGCAATCACCGATGCTCCTGCAGTCGCAGCAGCATTCAGAGCGGGAGTGGGCGCGACGATCACCACCAAAATCGGGGGGTCGATGGATCCGCGCTACACCCCGATTGAAGTCACGGGCATCGTACATATGCTCAGCGATGGCGAATTCAATAACGAAGTCGAAGGCGAACCTTGGCATGCGGGTAACTGCGCTGTTTTGAAAATTGATAACTTCACCGTGATTCTCATGAGTAAACCCGTAAGCCTTCATAATCGGTCACTCTTCTATGCACATGGCCAAGATCCGAAGAAATTTGATTTGGTAATAGTGAAATCACCACACTGTCAGGATCACATGTACCTCACGTGGGCAACGACATATATCAATGTTGACGCACCTGGTGCGACGAGTGCCAACTTGAAATCTCTAGGTCACACCATCTGCAAGCGCCCAGTCTTTCCGCTTGATGATGGTGTGCAATTCACGCCAGAAGCTGTGATTTACCGGCGCTAATTACTCTTCAAGTCGCCGACTAAGAAACGTGCGAGTTCATCAGCAGGGCGTCGTTGCCCCTGATGTTGTCCGTTGAAACCTGCGCTGCCATCTTTGCCACAGAGCGCCTTGATGACCACGGCGCCACCAGGATGGCGTTCAATCCAGGCAGTGAGGTTGTAGACCTTGCCATCGATTGCGCTCCAGCAGTCGCTGGCGGAGTTGTGGGTAGCTACTTCGGCGAGAGAGATAGTTCCCGAAGCGCTACCTGAGGCTGTTGCTGACGTCGCATTGGCTTTGGCATTGAGCTTGCCCTGCCAAACTGCCTCAGCGCCGGTGTGCCCTGTGATGACAGATAACCCAATCACCGCAATACCCGCGACGCTCGATAGCAACCCGAGGGGATTGGTTGTTGGAAGCGTCTTCGATCGGCCTTGCCAATACCAGAGCGCAGAGATGAGAAAGAAGGTCCCGGAAGCCACGAGGAGGTAGGTGCCTAAATCAGCGTGGCGAACAGGGAGCCCTACTCGCTCGGCAAGCGCTTCACCTGATTGTTTGGCCACGAAAGCGGCTCCGGTGCCGAAGAAAACTCCCAGAACGCTCAAACCCAAGTACTTCGATCGTATTTTAGGGAGAAAGACAGATGCAATGACCCCCACCGCAGCCAGCGGTAGTAGGACAACTGCAAAATGGACCACGAGTGGATGAATGGGCAGGCCCGCAACAGTGTCGAAGAGTGACTCCACGAGATTATTAAATCAGAGAATCTGCA
>CAZZFG010000149.1:0-2377 GCA_964653345.1 uncultured Bifidobacterium sp.
CTTGTTAATCCTGGCGAGGAACTTCTCCTTGAAGAGGATGCGCACATTGTCCGTGCCGAATTGGGAGCTGGCGCTGCACATGGCGGCATCACGACTCGAACTTGGTGTGCAGCCCGTGGCGCACTTGACGCGCAAACTGCACTTGCAATGGCTCGACCTGACGCTGGGCCGTATTTGGTTTCCACAAAAGCTATCGCCATTGAAAATACGCATAACTTTGGTGGTGGAACAGTTCAACAGATCTCTGAAATTAAGAGACTCTATGAGGGCGCTAGCGAATTAGGCATAGCGCTCCATCTTGATGGCGCACGGATTTGGAATGCACATATTGCAAGTGGTGTTGCGCTAAGTGAGTACGGCAAATATTTCGAAACTATTAGCGTCTGTTTATCTAAAGGACTAGGCGCGCCGGTCGGTTCCGTCCTGCTCAGCAGCAGAGAAAATATTCAAAAGGCGCGAGTTTGGCGGAAGCGCCTTGGCGGTGGCATGCGTCAGGTAGGAATTTTAGGCGCGGCGTGTCATTTTGCTCTCGATAACAATATTTCGAGAATCTCAGAAGATCACAAACATGCGAAAACCTTAGCAACGCGGATAAACGAAGTTGCTCCTTCAGTCATCAATCCTGAGTACGTACAGACCAATATCGTTGGGCTAAATCTGAAAGAAATCGGAGTAACTTCTGCAGATCTTGCCACACAAGCAAAGCAGGAGGGCGTTCTTGTGAGTGCGCTTGGCCCGTTTTATGCGCGCCTGGTGACACACTTAGATGTAACAACAGCAGAGATTCATACCGCTGCAGACGTTTTGTGTTCGATTCTCCAGGTAAAGAAATAGCGAAGGAAGCGTTATGAAGATTCTTTCGATAGACGGTGGTGGAGTTCGCGGACTCATCCCGGGCATGGTTGTTGTCGAAATCGAAAAGCGAATGGGAAAACCAGTAAGCGAACTCTTTGATTTGATCGCAGGGACCTCAGCTGGTGGCCATATCGCGCTAGCGCTCACCGCACCTGGCCCAGATGGCAAACCTCGGTGGAAAGCTGAGGATTTAGCGGTCTTCTATCGAGAGGCTTACGGGCGGATTTTTGAGAATTCTGGCTTGAAAATCCTCGACACTCTTAAGGGGTTAAGCCACGAGCGTTATTCAGCAGAGGGAATCGAAAGAGTCCTCGATGAGATTTTTGGTGATACCAAGATAAGTGAGGCGCTCTGTGAAGTTTTGGTAACTGCCTATGAGGTTGAAAGTGGTGCACCACACTTCTTTGTTCGTAGTGAAGCGCGTGAGAATCCTGAGAAAGATTATTTGATGCGGTTTGTTGCTCGAGCAACTAGCGCTGCGCCCACATATTTCGAACCAGCAGCAAAAATCGGCAGTGATGAGAAATTGGCATTCATTGATGGCGCAGTCTTCGCAAACAATCCCACGATGTGCGCCTTCGCACATGCAATGTCCATTGGCTATGACGAAGATGATATGACCATCATTTCAATTGGCACCGGTGCGGTAGCGCGAGAGCTGGAATACGAAGAGGTTCGCCATTGGGGCCTAGCGAATTGGGCGAGACCAATTCTTGATATCACCTCACAAGCAGGTAATCATGCGATTGACTGGCAGCTCAATCACATCCTCAGACGTGGCCATTATTTCCGGGTTCAACCTTTGATGTCTGGGATGCGATCTGCAATCGATGATGCGCGCCCGGAAACTATTTCCGCGCTGGAAGAGGTCGCAGCAGAGGTAATCAGTCGACATTCGAAAGATTTAGATACGCTATGCTCAAAGTTGTAAAAGTCAAAGAAATGCGAGATGCGCTATGTCTGCAGAGTTACTAAAAGAATATAAAGACGGAACAGATAATTTCATTGCGGCAGCAAAAGCAGTTCCTGCGGATAAATTACATAAAACTCCAGCAAACGATGAGTGGTCGCCAGCAAATATCATTCACCACCTTGCAGACACGGAAGCTCATTTCTACATTAGATATTTGAAGATTCTCACTGAAGATATCCCTGAGACTGATTTTTTTGATGAAAACGTCTACCCAGTTCGACTCAAGTATGGCAAACGGGATGTGGAGAAATCGTTACACCTTCTTCAGTCGCTCCGTGAGTCTTTTTACAACATCATGAGTAACTTCACTCCTGACGAGTGGGAGCGCAAGGGCAAGAACGCCAACGTTGGTGAATATCCGATAATCGCGCTGATTAAAAAATCACGAACTCATATCAAGGACCACTTAAACCAACTTAACGAAGCGGTAGCGAACGTTTAATTTCCATCCATGATGTGGCGATTGCCCCGGTCATAGGTGAGGTAGTTCCAGGTCCAATCGGCCATCGTGCCGATTTTGTTCCGCCCGCCCAGCAAATAAATAAGGTG
>CAZZFG010000150.1:0-2359 GCA_964653345.1 uncultured Bifidobacterium sp.
GAGAATCGTTCCTTATATTTGGATGAAGTGCCAGTATTTAGATAAAGAATTTGTGTCGTGTCGCACACTAATTTTTTCTTCCATTCGTGCATCAAACCTCCGACTGACCCCCATCATCTTCTTTGAGTTGTCGGGAGCGAATCTCTCTCTCATGGAGCGCATATGGGTCGGTGCGGCTGTCGTACTTTCTAAATTTCGGCAAGAACATCGAGGTTGCTGCGACTGCTCCTATGCAGAGCAAGCCCCCGCCGACAATCGCGCCGCGCAATCCAGTGATCGCCGCCATCCCGCCGGCGCGAAGTTGACCGCTGATTGGTCCTACGGTGTAGGAGAGCACTTCGATACCTGCAAGTCGTCCGCGCAGCTCTTCTGGAATTGTCTGGTTCCAAATCGTGGAGCGGAAGATCACGCTCACATGGTCAGCGCCACCGGCGACAACCAAACAGAAGAGCACCCACGGAACCGAATCAATTAATCCGGCAAGGGCAATGGCCAGACCCCATGCTAAAGCAGCATAAATAATGGCTTTTCCGTGGCTATGGATGCGCAAGGTCCACCCACTTGTCAGCGTCACAAGTAGCGCGCCAACTGTGCCTGCCGAATATAAAAGTCCGAGCGCGGAAGGTGCGCCTAATGATTCTGCCCAAAACGGAAAGAGCGCGGTGGGCATAGCAAAGAACATCGCTGCCAAATCAATGAGATAGGTGCCCATCAAATCTTGTCGCTTCACCGCGTATCGAACCCCATCGACCAGCGCTGAAACGGAGGGTGGGGTTCTACGCTCACCACGAATAAACGGTGTGAGTCGGAGCAAGAGCGCAATCGAGAGAAGGTAGCTGACGACATCCACGAGATAGCCGGTGCCTACTCCCCAGATAGAAATGATGAACCCACCAATGGCAGGTCCGGTGATGACCGCGACTTGCCAACGTAACCCCATGAGCGCGCTGGCTTTCGGTAACTCTTCATGCGCGACGATTTGGGGTATCACCGCGTTGTAACTGGGGCTGGTGGCGCCATTGACTGCCGAAAATGCAGCGGCGACGAAATAGAGGATCCAGAGCTTGGGTTCGGCTAATTGGGAATTAAATAGCAGGAGAGCAGAGAGCGCGAGCGCCGAAAACTCACCGAAGATAATAAGGCGCCTTCGATCGAAGGCGTCGGCAAGTACCCCGCCATAGAGTCCGAAGATGATTAATGGCACAAGTTCGGCAGCGCCCATCAACCCCACCGCTACATATGAATTCGTCAGCTCCTTCACCTGGAAGGGGAGGGCGACATAGGTGATCATCGAACCCATTCGGGAGATCAACCCCGAGTAGAAAAGGATGGCGAGGTTTCGGTTGGTTCGAAGGAGCGAGATATCTATCGCTGATGCCGCCAACTGGGCCTTAATTTTGCTCCACATAGGAGAGACACTCTATATCTCTCTAATAACTCTTTATCGCACTATTTAATTAAATTAATGGAAGCTCTCTGCCTCACTTGGGAAGGCGCCGCTTGCTACATCGCGCGCCCACTCTTGGACGCCGGCAGTGATTTCTGCGCGTAAGTTTCGATAAGCCTTCGCCAATTTTGGTGGCTTTTCAGTCAGTCCCATCAAATCACTCCAGACCAACACTTGTGCATCGCATTGATTGCCCGCGCCAATTCCGATGGTAGGGATGGTCAACGTGCTCGTGATCTCGGTTGCTAGTTCAGCGGGAATTAATTCCAGTACGAGCGCGAATGCGCCGGCAGCTTCGACGGCGAGCGCGCTTTCGATTAGTTGGGCGCCTGCCTCACCTCGTCCCTGTACCCGATAGCCACCAAGGGTGTGCAGCGATTGGGGCGTCAAACCGATATGTCCCATGACCGGGATTCCTGCAGCAACCAATGTGCGAATCTGTGGCAGAACCCGTTCGCCCCCTTCGAGCTTCACACCTTGCACGCCACTTTCTTTCATAAATCGAACTGCAGTTGCGAGAGCTTGCTCGGGCGAGCTCTCATAGGAGCCAAATGGCAGATCTGCAATGATCATTGCGCGTTCAGTACTTCGCACTACTGCGCGAGCCAATGGAATCAACTCATCAACTGTGACGGGAATCGTATTTTCATATCCAAGGAAATTGCTCGCCGCGCTATCTCCAACCAAAAGGACGGGTATGCCGGATTGATCGAAGATTCCTGCGGTGTACTGCTCATATGCGGTAAGCATCGGCCATCGCTCGACGCTTTTCGCTCGCTGGATATCGCGCACCGTTATTCGACGGTGAAATGCGCCGCCGTACAGCGCGACTGGTGGTGTCGCTTGTTCCATCTGGTACCCCTTGCGCCTCAAGGCCAAAGCGAACGTTTGGTCCCTGTGCTCATCGAGAAG
>CAZZFG010000151.1:0-2320 GCA_964653345.1 uncultured Bifidobacterium sp.
GATGAGAAATTCGATGTTGCTGCAGCAATCGACTTTGTAGCGAATGCGCTCCCAGATGTGAAAAACATTTGGGTTGTCGGATGGTCCTTTGGCACTGATCTTGCGCTTAAACATGCTCGTGATCCACGGGTAAAGGGATTAATCCTGCTCAGTCCGCCGCTACGTACCTCTCAGGAGAGTGATTTAGAGTGGTGGGCGCATGATGGTCGCCGCGTGATTGCCATTGTTCCTGAGTTCGATGATTATCTTCCACCAGCGCAGGCGCGCGAGCGATTTGCCAAGCTTACTCAGCTCGAGATGATTGAAGTCGCAAATGGAAAACATCTTTGGATAGGCGAGCCTTCAGTCCAACGCATCCATAACGAGATAGTCAAAATAGTAAACCCCGCTAAGTACCCGCTACCGACTGAGTACTAATACCAGCGCAATAGGTCTAGTTACTTCTGTTCAGCCCTAGGTAGAACAACTTCATCAATGATCAATAAGACAGCTGCAGCAATTGGAACAGCAAGTAGCGCGCCAACTAAACCTAAGAGCGACGTTCCAACAAGTGCAGCGATAATGGTGACTAATCCAGGAATCGCGAGATTACGTTTCATTATTCGCGGCACGATGATGTAATTTTCGATCTGCTGGTAAGCGATATACGCGATGAGAGCAATCAAACCTCGAGTAGGGCTCTGCGCAAACGCAACTAGTGTGACAATTGCTGCACCGATGAAATGGCCTACTAAGGGAATCAATGCGCAAACGAAGATCAACATGCCAAGTGAAATCGCATAAGGAAGGCCAAGCGCCAGAGAAAGTAGGCCAATAAAGAGCGCTGCGAGGAATGCGACGAGAACTTGGCTACCCACGAAGGTTCCGATTCTGGCAATAATTGCATCAGAGATTTTCGCAATTCGCTCACGACGTGACGCTGGTGCAATTCGATAAGCAATTGTGGTTATTTGTGGCAAAGAGGCCATGAAGTAGAGCGTCAAAATGAGTATGGTGAGCGCAGCGAATGCCCCGCTCAGAACTACTTTACCCACGCCAACGATTCCACCAAAAGCAGTGAGAACAAACTTCCCATCTTGTACCCATAGCGTGACTCGCTCTTGCAAAGTATCTAAGAAGCCATATTGATCATTTAAATGGGCAAATGTGGAATTACTCTTCAATTGATTAATTAACTCTGGTGCGGAAGAAATCAATTGATTGGATTGCGTGATGATCGGCGGGATGATCAACAACGAGAAGAGCGCGACAAAACTAAGCACCGAGAAGAGCATCACGATGACAGCAAGAGCGCGACTTAGCCCTCTACGACGGAGAAATTCAATTGCCGGGTTAAGACCCATCGCAAAGAAAAGCGAAATGACAATGAGGACAAAAACTTGACTAGCCGATGCCAGCGCTCTAGCCATAGTGATGGCAACAAGAGCGCCCAGCGCTCCGATAAATCCAAAGTAGAAGGGATGGCTCCGACTAAATGGAGCGCCTACCTCACCATACTGATGGGTGGATTGGTGAGTGGATTGTTGCTTTGAATTATCTGATGAGTTGTTCGTTGCCACTTCGCTATTTTACGTTTACCTACGCGCTTTGACTACTCTCAATCAATTCGATTAAGACCCCGCCACAATCTTTAGGGTGGAGGAAGTTGATTCGCGCCCCGTTTGTGCCACGTTTTGGCGATTCATATAGCGTGCGCATACCTAACGCTCGAGCTTGACTTGCAGCTTCCTCAACATTGCTGACGCGAAAGGCCAGTTGCTGCATCCCTGGGCCGCTTCGTTCGATGAATCGAGCGATGGTCGACTCGGGGGTAAGGGGTGCGAGGAGCTGGATTACGGTGCCAGGGCTGCTGCCAAGAGCCACCATTGCCTCGATGACCCCTTGCTCGTGGTTCTCTTCCTGGTGCAGCAATCGGCCGTTGAAGGCGCTCTCATAGAAGGCGAGCGCTGCAGATAGATCTGGCACAGCGATGCCGACATGGTCGATGCCAAGAATTCCAGTAATCGCGGTAGGGCTCATATAGTCGTATCGTGGCAGATATGGCGGAGATAAATCTCGAGGCGCTCGCACGTGGCGAGATTGATGTACTCGCTGATGCAATCTCACGTGGCGAGAATGGCGAATTGTCAGAGCGCGAACTGGCAACGATTCATGAGCGCGCCGCTGCACTCGTAAGGGCGCCTAGCCAACCTGGTCGAATTGGCATCACGGGAAGCCCTGGCGTTGGCAAATCCACTCTGACCAGTCTGCTCATTAAGGAATTTCGAGCAAGCGGTGCAAAAGTTGGCGTGCTCGCCGTAGATCCCTCATCTGTGCTTAC
>CAZZFG010000152.1:0-2319 GCA_964653345.1 uncultured Bifidobacterium sp.
ACATCTCCTCTTCGCTGTACTCGCGATCATGCGTGAGCGGAAGCTTCTCGGCAATCGAGTGATCGTATGCCGTTGCAAGTGCGCCACCGCGGATGTGCTTAGGCGGTGTCCGCCAAACATGGGATGGCATCCAGTTGTAACCGAAGATCGGGATGCCAGCACGTGCAATATTCCGAACGGTGAAGATCATATTCTCAATCTGCTGATCTCGTTTTGGACCATTGAGCATGATGTGGTCATAGAAATTAGTCGGCACATTCTCAAGAGCCGTGAGCTTAAGACCGAACTGCTCAACACGAAGGCGCAGCTTCACCAGGTCGTGGAGTTGCCATTTACCACCATCACCTGGAATCAGTGGCGTATTAAAGAGGATGTCGGTTGCGCCAAATTGCTGCGCAAATTGGAGATACTCCTCACTTGCTACCTGAAACTGCCCGAACCCTGGTCTCATTGGCCTCTCCTTGCTCTCGCTCTGTTTTTTTACTTATTAACCCTTAACCGAACCAGTCTGCAATCCTTCAACGACGAAGCGTTGACCAAGGAAGTACAGAACCATGATGGGAATAGCAGCTACCGATGAATAGGCCATCGTCCGCCCCCATGGAACTTCATCTGCCACCGAAAGATTGAGAATCGCCACCGGCACCGTACGGACACTCGGCGAGACGTTAATAACCAACGAATAGAGAAGCTCGTTGTAGGCGCCGGTGAAGGTGATGATTGCAACAGAAATTAAACCGGGTGCAATCAATGGCACGAGTACGAACCAGAGCGCTTGCAAGCGGTTCGCACCATCGATACGCGCTGCCTCTTCCAGCTCCGGAGGCAACGATCTAAAAAATCCGAGTAGAAGATAGGTAGCCAGGGGTACCATGAAGCTGAGGTAGACCAGCACCAAACCTTTTAGTGAATTCGAAAGGTTGAGGTTGGCCATGATGACCGCAAATGGAATAAAGAGCAGCGCTCCGGGCGTTAAAAACGCGATAATGATGACTCGCCCCATCGTGTCGCGCCCTTTGAATTTCAGGATGGTAAGCGCATACGCCGCCATTACCCCAAACACCAGCGCCAAGATCGTCGCTGAACTACAGACAATTACGCTGTTCTTCAATGAGGTGGTGAACTCAACACTGGCAAAGGCCGCGCGATAGTTCTCGAGCGTCGAATCTGATGCAGGTAAAAGGGTTGGATTACTCCATAGAGAGGCTTGAGAGCGCAATGAAAGCGTGATCATGTAATAGACGGGATAGAGCACGAAAATTGCCACGAACATCAACATCGTGTACTTGAAGAGTGAAAATTTCACATTTCGCTTCGCCATTATTGATCCTTCTTCATTCGCTTCAAGATGAAATAGGTGAAGATCAGAGCAACTGGTACCAAGCTCAGCGCAGCGGCAGCAGATTGACCGATATTGAAAGAAGTCAAACCTCTATATGCAAAGATTGGCAGAATCACCGTGGCATCACTCGGGCCGCCAGCAGTTGTCAACCAGATGGCCTCAAAGGAGTTGATCGTGTTGATGGTCGAAATCAGGAAGACCACCAGGACCACGGGGCGAATTCCAGGGAGTGAAATATTTTTAAAGCGCTGCCAGGCATTCGCGCCGTCTACGGCAGCAGCTTCGTATAACTCTTTGGGCACTGCTTGAAGTGCAGCGAGGAACATAATTGCCCAGAAGGGGAAGCCGCGCCAAATGGTCGCGAAGATTACCGCGGGCATCGCCCAATCCCGATCACCGAGGAAAGCAATGGGCGCGTCGATTAAACCTATTTTTGTGAGAATAATATTGAGAGATCCCACATCGGGGTTATAGAACAACTTCCATACGAGATACGCAACAAATCCCGGCATCGCGTATGGGACGAGCACAACGGCGCGCCAGAAGCCGCGGGCAACTAACTTTTGGTGGAGCAAAATTGCAATTCCAAGTCCGAGGACGAACTTTCCAAGTTGGACGGCGGTTACATAAACAAAGCTGTTCCTTGCTGCAGTAAGGAACTCTGGATCTGCCAGCAAGCTTCCGTAATTGTCAAAGCCAATAAACTTAGCGTCATTTCCTAACGTCATATCAGTCAAGCTTGAGTAGATCTCGAAGCCGAGCGGATATGCGAAGAAGAGAATGAGCACCACCATCGCAGGGAGCATCATGAAGTAGCCCAAGATGCTCGTCGGATCGAAGATGCCGCCGCGGCGGCGGGATTTCTTCACCTTTACCGCAGATGTTGACGTCTGACTAACTGTTGCCACGTAACTCCTGTCGAAGCCTAGTTCTCTCTATGAGAAGTTGGGTGGAGACAGATTCTGCCTCCACCCAAC
>CAZZFG010000153.1:0-2313 GCA_964653345.1 uncultured Bifidobacterium sp.
GATCTGGGGCACCGGTGAAGGTGGGCCTCATAGTGGGAAAGAATGTAGGCAATTCAGTAGTGCGTCACCGCGTCTCCAGACAGATTCGCCATGCGATCGCGCCACATCTCACCAAATTTTCTGAAGGGACACTTCTGCTCTTCCGGGCTCATCCAGGGGCAGCAAAGAGCGCTGCAGGAAATCTCAATGGCGAGATCTCAGCGCTCGTGTCGAAGTATTTTTCGGTGGCTCGATGATCACCGTAATTCGGTTCTATCAAAAATGGATTTCACCTGCATTTCCAGCGCGCTGCAAGTACTACCCCACATGTTCAGAGTACGCAGTCTTAGCAATACGTAGTAAGGGTTTGGTTGTTGGCGGAGCGTTGGCGTTTTGGCGGTTACTCCGTTGCAACCCGTGGTCGATGGGTGGAATTGATTACCCGCAAGGTGGGAAAGAGTTGCAAGTAGATAATCAACAACAGCGAAGAAAGGCGAGTAAATAGTGGGTATTTTCAATCCGCTTTATGATGCGATCTCCTGGGTCATTCTACGTTTTCACGCTCTGTTCGAGCCATTATTTGGAGCTGATAGTGGTGTGACGTGGTCGCTTGCCATCATCTTTCTAGTTGTGTTGATTCGAATCATTTTGATTCCGCTTTTTGTTAAGCAGATTAAAAGTCAGCGCGCATTAACGGTCTTGCAACCGGAAATGAAGGCAATTCAACAGAAGTATAAAGATGATCGACAAAAGCAATCCGAAGAGATGATGAAGTTGTACAAGAAACATGGCACCAATCCATTGGCATCATGTTTCCCACTTCTTGCTCAAGCACCGATTTTCTTTGCGCTTTTCACAGTACTCAATGGAATTGCGCAAGATGTTCCACGTGGAGTTCTCACTCAAGCAGATGTTGATAGCGCAGCGAACGCAAGCTTCTTTGGCGCTCCAATCGCGGCAACTTTCTTAATGGGAGCGAATGATATTGAAAAACTTGGTGGCGTTCCTGGAACCGTAAAAGCAATAACCCTCGTCATGATTCTTCTGATGTCGGCATCTACATTCATCACACAACGACAATTAATGACTAAGGGAATGCCAAAGAACGACGGCCAACCAAACATGATGGTGCAACAACAGAAAATCATGTTGTACCTATTCCCAATAATTTTTGCAGTAACTGGAATTAACTTTCCAGTTGGAGTTTTGCTCTATTGGTTAACGACAAATGTGTGGACCATGGGGCAACAGCTCTATGTGATTAAGCGAAATCCAACGCCAGGATCTCCTGCATATTTTGAGTTAGAGGCAAAGCGCGCCAAAAAAACTGGCGCAACGAAATCCGACGAGGTAACCAATAACGGATCTGTTGCGGTGGAAGAGCCAGGTACGGACGGAGCCGGAACCGGACATGATGTAAAGGGACAGCGGCAACAACCCAAACGCGATAAGAAGAAGAAAAAGCGGTAGGTAGAAAGCGACAAATCACCGCAAAATAAGACAAATAACTGTAATTACCCCAGATTGGGGAGGTAGGAGAGGGTATGAGCGAGAAGAGCCTAATTGCACGGTTAGAGGAAGAGGGCGATCGAGGCGCCGATTATTTGGAGGCGCTCCTCGATATCGCCGACTTGCCGGGGGATATTGATATCGATGTGGAGAACGATCGGGCAGCCCTTGCCATAGTTGGTGGCGAGCTGACCCATTTGATCGGACGAGATGGTGAGGTACTTGAGGCGCTGCAGGAGTTAACTCGGATGGCGGTGCAGCGCGAAACTGGCGATCGCTCTCGACTGATGCTCGATATTGAAGGTTTTCGGGCGAAGAAGCGTGATGAATTACGGGCTCTAGCAGAGAGCACGGCAGAAGAGGTAAAGAAGAGCGGCGTCGCTATCGCCCTCAAGCCTATGAATGCCTTTGAACGAAAAGTGATCCATGATGCGATTGGTGAACTTGGCCTTAGCAGCGAATCTGAGGGTGAGGAGCCAGAGCGCCACATCGTGGTTCTCCCTGCTTAACTAATGGCCCCCGAACTTCACGTTTCACGGGAAACCTTTGCTCGCTATGCCGAGATTCTTCAAGGGGCTGGAGTGGAGCGAGGGTTGATTGGTCCCCGTGAGGGGGAACGGATCTGGGAACGACATATTTACAACTCCCTACCGGTAGCGACCCTTATTCCTCCAGGCGCGACGGTCATCGATATTGGAAGCGGGGCAGGGCTCCCTGGAATTGTCCTTGCGCTCGCCCGGCCTGATATTTCTATCCTCCTTTTGGAGCCCCTCGAGCGTCGCGCAACCTTTCTCCTTGAGGTAATCGATGAATTGGGGCTCACCA
>CAZZFG010000154.1:0-2281 GCA_964653345.1 uncultured Bifidobacterium sp.
ATGTGGCTTGGTGAATTGATCACAGATCGTGGCGTTGGAAACGGTATGTCAATTCTTATTTTTACCTCGATTGCAGCCGGCTTCCCTGGGCAACTGTGGAGCATCAAACTTGCGAAGGGGCTATTCACATTCTTAGTGGTAGTCGCGTTGGGAATGGTCATCGTTGCCGCTGTCGTCTTTGTTGAGCAGGCGCAACGTCGGATCCCAGTGCAATATGCCAAACGCCAAGTTGGTAGCCGTTCCTACGGCGGGGCAAGCACCTACATTCCAATTAAGGTAAACCAAGCTGGCGTTATTCCAGTCATCTTTGCCTCATCGCTGCTTTACATCCCGTCGCTGATTGCCAACCTCACCAATAGCAAGGCTGCGTGGGTCATTTGGATTCAAAGCAACTTCGTACGTGGTGACCATCCAATTTATATCGCTGCATACTTCATAATGATTATTTTCTTCACTTACTTCTATGTTTCCATCACCTTCAATCCTGAAGAAGTTGCCGAGAACATGAAGAAGTACGGTGGATTCATTCCTGGTATCCGTGCCGGTCGACCTACTGCGGAGTATTTGCAGTACGTGCTCTCGCGAATCACTGCGCCAGGCTCGCTCTATCTCGGCTTGGTCTCCATCATTCCGATTATTGCTCTTGTTCTCTTCGGCGCATCGCAGAACTTCCCGTTCGGTGGAACGGCCATTCTGATTGTTGTCGGAGTAGGTCTTGATACCGCCAAACAGATCGAAAGCCAGTTGCAGCAGAGGTCATACGAAGGCTTCTTGCGCTAATGCGTCTAGTACTCGTCGGCCCACCAGGAGCGGGTAAGGGAACGCAGGCTGAATTTATCTCGGCCCATTTCTCGATTCCCCATATCTCAACTGGAGATATCTTTCGCGCCAATCTCTCTGCGGGAACGCCACTTGGTTTAGAGGCAAAGGGCTATATGGATAAGGGCGATTTAGTTCCAGATTCCCTCACTACTGCCATGGTGAAAGACCGCTTGCAGCAAGGTGATGTTGCCAACGGATTCTTACTAGATGGCTATCCAAGAACAACTGGGCAAGCAGAGGCGCTCGATCAGATTCTTCAAGAGTTAGTAGCTCCACTCGATGTGGTTCTTGAAATGCAAGCAGATGAGGATGAAATCGTCACTCGCTTGCTCGCACGAGGTCGCTCAGATGACAGCGAAGAGGTTATTCGTCATCGCCTCAAGGTTTATGCAGATCAAACTGCGCCAATTATTGCTTACTACAAAACTTCCGGAATTTTGCGATCGATTGACGGCCTTGGTTCCGTTTCAGAAGTGACTGAGCGCGCAATTTCTGCTCTTACTCGCTAAGCGTTGGCATCGGTATGGCTATTGAAATCAAATCTCTCGACGAGATAAAGAAGATGCGCAAGGCGGGCATCTTGGTAGCGCAGACGCTAGAAAGATTGCGCGAAGTTATTCGCCCAGGGCTCATGACAAAAGATCTCGATCTCATAGCAAATAATTTCATCACTAAGAATGGTGGCATTCCTTCATTCCTCGGGTATCACGGTTATCCAGCAACTATCTGCACTTCGGTAAATAGCCAAGTTGTGCATGGTATTCCTGGTGAGTTGGTGCTTAACGAAGGAGACATCATCTCTATTGATTGCGGTGCGATTGTTGATGGCTGGCATGGCGATAGTGCGATCTCACTCGGTATTGGTGATATCTCTGCAGAAGACCAGAAGATGATCGACGATTGTGCGCACTCGATGTGGGCTGGCATTGCGGCTGCAAAAGTGGGCGGTCGATTAACAGATTTGAGTTCAGCAATCGAGAAGGCGATTACCTCGCGCGGAAAGTATGGAATCGTCCGTGAGTATGGTGGACACGGAATAGGCACAGCGATGCATCAGGAGCCACATCTACTTAACTACGGCTCTGCTGGGCGCGGGCCAAAATTGGTTGCAGGAATGGCGCTTGCAGTGGAGCCGATGATCATGCTCGGTTCAGAGAAGGTTCGAGTGGAAAGTGATGAGTGGACTGTCAGCACAGTCGATGGATCACGCGCTGCACATACCGAACATACCTTCGCGCTCCTGCCCTCGGGGGAGCTATCGGTCCTAACGGCCCTCGACTCGGGGCTCGCCGGCCTCGCTCCATTTGGAGTCACCCCCGCTGTTTTGTAGGGCTGAGCGGAACCCGATTTCTAGAAATCGACCCCCCTGGCCTAGACTTGCCGGTCTTGGGTTTGCGAAGAAATACATGGGAGTAGGTAGGGCTTGTCTAAAAAAGATGGTGCCATTGAGATCGAGGGC
>CAZZFG010000155.1:0-2263 GCA_964653345.1 uncultured Bifidobacterium sp.
GAAGAACCTGAAATTGCAGCGGCATACGGTGCGCTTGCAGTGAATGACTTAAATCGGGCAAAAATAGAATTTGAGCGGTTGCTTGCTCGTAAACCTGGGGATAGCGAGGGGCTGCAAGGTCTGGCAAATATCGAATTACTGCAGCGAATAGCCGGTCACGATGGAACCGATGTCATGGATCGAGCAGAACGAGATAGAGAAGATGTGTCACTCCAACGTTTAGCAGCTGATTTTGAATTCCTCGCTGGAGATATTGCTGGTTCGTTCGCGCGTTTAGTAAATCTCATACAAATCACAGGCGGAGATGAGCGGGAATCGGTGCGACTTCATGTATTGTCACTTTTTGCGATGTTGGAAAGTGATGATCCTGAATTAATCAAAGCGAGAAGTGCGTTGGCGAGGGCGTTATTTTGAGTAGTGGTTCTCCGGAAGGTAATCCCGGGAATATAGAGATTAGTAGAGCTCAGCAACGACTTTTTTCGAGCCTCCATTTCCTGTTTGGCCTAGGAATCATGAGCTGGGTAACGCGATTTGTCGATGTCAAACGGAATCTTGGACTGAGTAACGCAGAATTTGGTTCGCTACTGACGCTCGGCACAATCGGCTCGCTCTCCGCCTTTCTCGTAATGGGACATCTTGTCCATGTACATGGCGTCCGCCGGGTTCTCACAATTAGTGCGATTTCGACCTTCCTTCTGATTGCAGCAGCGACTTGGGTCACAAGCCCAGTGCTTTTCATGTTCGTCAATATTTTCATTGCGGCTTCGATATCGGGATTTCATGTTTCCATCACGACGCAGACGATGTGGATGCAAGAGCATCTTCAAAATGGTTTCGCATCTCGTATGTCAGGTGTCTGGTCGATTGGCGCGCTACTAACTTCTGTAGTTTCTATCATTGTTGCCAAACTGCTCTCTATTGAGATTCATGTGACTTCATTGAGCTTGGTTGTTACTGTGGTAACACTCCTTATTATTCGTAAACTCTCACCTCTTTTCCTTGGGAAAAACCCACAGGCAGCAAAGAAAGATGCCTTCGTATTGGCGAAGTTCTTCACTACATTAAAAGTCGATTGGGTCGTCGCGTTCGGTTTGCTTTTCGGAAGTATCCTGGAATTTGTTACTGCTGATTGGTCGTCAATTTTTGGACGCGAGGAGTTGGGGCTCGATCCCTCATTAAGCGTTGTGCCCTACTTCGTATTCATCTTTGCGATGATTATCGGTCGATTTAATTTCAGCAAACTTGAGAAGAAATACAATCTGGAGAAACTTGTTACTGTCTTTGGTATTGCCGGCGGCCTCTCGATGGCATTTGGCATCATCGCTGGAAAGATTTTGGCAGGCACATCTCCAATTCTTGGTTTAGTTGCCTGCGGCATCGGGTTTGTCGGGGGCGGTTATGGACTCTCATTTATGTGGGCAGTCTTTAATCTCCGCGGTATTGAGCGTTCTGATCTTGGAACGAGCGCGGTCATCTCGCAATTGGCTGCCTTTCAGAATTTGGCAGTTTTTGTGGTCAAGAATGTGGTTGCTATCGCAGCTGGCATCTTTGGGCTTCCGATTGCCATGCTCATCCCATGCGTGATGTTGATGTTCGTGGGATATTTCTTGAGGCGAGCTAGCGTCGATTAACTCGAAAAACTTCTGTAATCAGCCTGAGCCTTCGGTGTTCCCTGGATCTGCTGCAGAGACATCATGGAGCGCGTATTTATCGATTGCCGCTTGCACAGTTGACGTAGGAATCTTGCCATCAAGAGCCAGGCGAGACAGCGTAGCGACCACGATTGATTCTGCATCAACTCGGAAGTGGCGGCGAAGTGCACCTCGGGTATCTGAGAGACCAAAGCCATCGGTGCCAAGAGAGCTGAAGCGAACTCCTAACCACGGGGCAATTTGATCTTGCACGCTGCGCATGAAGTCGCTGACGGCAACGATTGGTCCAGTTGTATTCGCTAGTTTCTTCGCAACATAGGCCTGTTCGGGAGCATCTGGATGCATCATGTTGTGGCGATCTACTTCAAGTCCATCACGACGAAGTTCGTTCCATGAGGTCACTGACCAGATATCAGCGCTGACGTTCCAATCGTTCTGTAATAGCTCTTGCGCTTTAAACGCCCAGTTGACGGCGACCCCAGAGGCAAGAATTTGCGCAGTGTGTTCGCTAGTTTTCGAAGTTTTCTCGGCGCTCTTTAGGTGGTAGATACCTTTGAGTAAGCCTTCGACATCAACGTTCTCTGGTTCAGCTGGTTGCACATACGGCTCGT
>CAZZFG010000156.1:0-2234 GCA_964653345.1 uncultured Bifidobacterium sp.
GCTACTCGACCCAGAGCGTTGCTTCAACTTCAACGCATAGTTCCGGCAACATCAATCGGCTAGCTTCGACAAAAGAACACGCTGGCAGAATGTTGGCGAAGAATTCTCCATGCGCCTTCGCAACGCCTGGCCAATCTTCGATATTGGTGAGAAAGACGCGCGTACGAATGGTGTTCTCATATGTAGCACCAAGCTCTTTTACGGCTTTTTCGATCTCGGTGAGGATGTACTTCATTTGACCGTATGCATCATGTGGGTGCATCACCTGACCATCACGCGTTGTCGCGCTCGTGCCACTCACTTCGATTAAGTTACCCATTCGAACTGCACGGGAGTATCCGACAATAGGAGCCCAAGGACGATTACCGTCTACGCGACCAACTTCCATGACGTACAGACCTCTCTCGTTGATTACTTTTTCAGTGAATTACGCACTGCTTGTCCTGGAAGATTATCCGTTCGAACACCATCCCACAACGTCGGTGTTCCGTCTATCCAAACATTAACGAAACCAGCAGCTGGAGTTCGAGGTGATTCGTATGTAGATCGATCGATGACGGAATCTCGATGGAGAAGGACTAGGTCTGCTCGATAACCCTGCTTGATTAATCCGCGGTCGGATAATCCCAATCGACGCGCGGGTCGCCCAGTCATTCGTGCTACCGCGCCTTCGAAGCTCAGAACGTGCTCATCTCGACCATACACGCCTAAATAACGAGCGAAAGTGCCATATCCGCGGGGATGCGGTCTGTTTCCTACGAGAATGCCATCGCTTCCCACCATATGTTTTGGATGCTGCATGATGGAACGAACATTTGGTTCATGTCCACCGTGGAGTACCGCGGAAACCTTGTAATTCTCTTCATCAAGGAAGTCGAGATAGAACTCAACTGGATCTTTCCCAGCACGCTTTGCAGCTTCATCGAAGCGCATGCCCACGAATTCGAGCGCTTTCTCAACGCCTGCGATAACAATCGTCTCGAAATTCACGGTATTCCCATGAGCACCATCGGAGCCAGTGACCATCAACTCATGAATCACTTTCTTGCGTACTTCAGGTTCGCGAAGTCGCATCCGCATCGTCTCAATTCCACCGGCCTGCACCCATGACGGTAGTAAGGCGTGGAGATAGGTCATGCCCGCTAAATATGGATAAGTATCGAGAGTGATATCGACACCTGATTGTTCACCTTGCGCGATGAGGTCAAATAGCAGTTGCGTCTTCCCATGGAATTGGGGAGAGCTCATATGGCAATGCGTCAGATGAAGCGGCGCCTTCGATGATTTAGCAATTTCAATGCAATCACCAACGGCGGTAAGAAAATCTCGCCCGTAATTTCGGTGATGCGGGCAGTAGTAACCACCGAATCTCGCAACTACAGAGTTCAATGCGATTAATTCATTGTCATCTGCATACATTGCTGGGGTGTACGTAAGCCCAGCAGAGAGACCGACCGCGCCCTCTTTCATTCCCTGTTCGACAATTGCCTGCATCGCCTTTAATTCGTCTGCAGTAGCAACCCCTGGTTCACTGCCCTTCACCAGCATCCGCACATTTCCGTGGGGAATCAGGTAGGCAACGTTTACGGCAGCTCCATTGTCAACATACGCCAGATAATCCGCGACTGATTTGAAACTCCAATTGATATTCGCAGGGTTTCCATTCCAGCCAAAGAGTTGCTCGCGGATTTCTTGCTGAGTCTGCTCGCTGGTTGGCGCGTAACTCAAGCCATCTTGCCCTACAACTTCCAGAGTGACCCCTTGCGTCACCTTTGCCAAATGCTCATGATCTGAAATAACCGCTAGATCTGAGTGGGCATGCATATCGATAAAACCAGGGGTAATTGTGAGCTCGGAACCATCAATGACCTTGCCGCGCTCATCACCTTTGAGCACATCGCCAATTGTGGCAATTACGCCGTCGATAACTTGTAGATCTGCTTTTACTGCAGGTCGCTCGCTACCATCGATAACACTTCCACCACGGATGACGAAGGTGCTCAAGGCTTGCGTCCTTCAATGGTGTTGAACATTGGCGTGTACCCGGCAAGCAAGCCGCCGTCGACAACGAGTTCGGCACCGGAAATCCACTCAGAGCGATCCGAAATAAGGAATAGCACCATCTCAGTAATGTCCTTAGGCGTACCTACTCGACCCATCGGATACCACGGCTTTAAATCTTCAAAGACTTGCGGGTTCGATTTTGCTCGCTCAATCCACGCTTCAGTCGCAAT
>CAZZFG010000157.1:0-2231 GCA_964653345.1 uncultured Bifidobacterium sp.
TTGTGACACTGGGATCCTTTCAAGAAAGGGTCCACAAGGCTTAGACAGAGAAGGCCGTGCATGACGCTGACCTTCGTTGCCGCCCCGTAAACCACGACGGGTGTTGTTGGCTTGCTCCACCGGGTAGGTAATCCGACTTATCTCCACGAAATTGTTCGAGAAGAATTACGGTTGCGGGTCAGCGCCGGAGTTGCACCGGACTTCCCCTACATCGAGGGAGTATTGAGTTGTGTGTTCAGTGGGAGCATAACCAGGTGTTGGTTGCAATAGCGAGAGCATTGGGTACTGTTTCGCCATGGAATATCGTCGACTTGGCCGCTCCGGCATGTACGTATCAGAAATCTCCTATGGAAATTGGATTACCCATGGCTCACAGGTAGCCGCCGAAGAGGCGATTAAGTGTGTCCGAGCTGCCTTCGACGCAGGGATCACCACTTTCGATACCGCAGATGTATACGCAGGCACTAAAGCCGAGACGGTACTAGGGCGTGCGCTCAAAGGGGTCAAGCGCGAGTCCTACGAGCTCTTCACTAAGGTCTATTGGCCTACCGGCGAAGGCAAGAACGATCGCGGTTTGTCTCGCAAGCACATCATGGAATCGGTCCATGCATCGCTAAAACGTTTACAAACCGACCACATAGATCTTTACCAGGCGCACAGATTCGATTATGAAACCCCTCTCGATGAAACACTTCGCGCTTTCGACGATTTGATCCGACAAGGAAAGGTCAACTACATCGGATTTTCCCAATGGCGAGCAAGTGAAATTCAAGCTGCCATCACAATCCAAAAAGAACTTGGTTTCGATCGTTTTGTTTCGAGTCAGCCGCAGTATTCGATGTTGTGGCGCGTCATCGAGGCAGAGGTAGTTCCACTCTCTGAACGCGAGGGTATCGGTCAAATAGTCTGGTCACCGGTTGCGCAAGGCGTCCTCTCCGGAAAGTACCTTCCAGGAAAGAAGCCGCCGGCGGGCTCTCGAGCTACTGATAAGAAGAGCGGCGCTGCAATGATTTCCCGCTGGATGAATGATGACATTTTGCGCGAAGTTGCCAAGCTGCAGCCGATCGCAAATGACCTCGGTTTAACTATGGCTCAACTTGCGGTTGCCTGGGTTTTACAAAATCCAAATGTCTCGAGCGCAATCATCGGTGCATCTAAGGCGAAGCAAGTTAAAGAGAATGTGAAAGCTGCTGGCGTTAAGCTCAGCGCAGATGTAATGCGCGCCATCGATGCCGCAATCGGATCCATTGCTGAGCGAGATCCTGCTAAGGATGTCAGTCCGAACCCGCGACCGTAATCGTCGGTATTTCTTAGACGAGTTTGGTGCCGCGCTTAACCTGCGGCGCAGGTGTGCGCAACCTTCTGATTTGAGTTGAACGCATCCAGGCGTACATCGTGATTCCCTTAACGCTCTCGTTAGGGTATTTCATCGCAGATGCCTTCTTAATTTGTCGCCCCATCCAAATGCCATCGAGCATTGAGATTAAGACCACGAGATACATCACCAATGTCGCGAATACTTTGATGGTCACGCTAGGCATCGCCGTGAGCAGCAAAACCACCATGAGAAGCGGTAAGAAGAACTCTGCGACCGACCAGCGGGAATCAACATAGTCTCGTGCAAATTTTCGGACCGGACCTTTATCGCGCTTGGGAAGTGCGCGCTCATCACCTTTTAGATAGAGCTGGCGCATCTCCATACGTCGGCGGCGCGCATTCTCACGCTCTGCCTTCTTCGCCTCTTTCGTCGCGACTGGGGCAAGTGCAGGAGTTACCTTGTTCGCATTACGTTTAGGCGTTGGTTTGTTCTTCTTCTCGTCGCTCATGCTCTTTACTTCTCCCGTTCAGTCTGGTTTTTAGATGAGGCTTAACATTCGGTCAAGTGCGATTCGAGCGTAATGTGCCGTACGTTCAGGCACTTTAATCTCGTTTACCACTCTTCCTTCCACTAGCGACTCCATTGACCACACAAGATGTGGCAAATCAATCCGGTTCATGGTGGAGCAGTAGCAGACAGATTTGTCCAAGAAGACAATTTGTTTATCTTGATGTTGTTGTGCAAGGCGTTTCACCAAGTTCAATTCGGTGCCGATTGCCCATTTACTTCCCGCAGGAGAGTTGCTGACGGTTTTGATGATTTGCTCAGTTGATCCGATGATGTCAGCGTTGAGTGCGACTTCATGTTGGCATTCAGGGTGCACGATCACTTGTACATCGCGAACTCGGGAACG
>CAZZFG010000158.1:0-2220 GCA_964653345.1 uncultured Bifidobacterium sp.
CTAGTCTGGGGATTGGAGAAGGCATGCCTAGCACTTGGCGTACAGATTTTTGAGAACTCTCAAGTGCAGCGACTAGAGAATGTGGACCATGCAGTGCTTTTACATACTGCTTATGGTTTTGCGAAGGCGCCACGAGTCGCGCTAGCAACGAATGTATTTCCATCTCTACAGAAGAAGTTGAAGAAATATGTTGTTCCTGTTTATGACTATCAAATCGTCACTGAACCTCTGACAAAAGAGCAATTACAGAGTATTGGGTGGTCAGAGCGTGAAGGCATCTCTGATTCGGGTCATCAATTCCATTACTACCGACTTACCGATGACAACTGCATAGTGTGGGGTGGTTGGGATGCGATTTATAACTTCCGTGGTCGAGTAGCGCGCGAATATGAATTCCGCCCTGAGACTTATGTGAAGTTGGTCGATCATTTCTTAAAAACTTTCCCACAACTTGAAGGAATTAAATTCACCCATGCCTGGGGTGGCGCAATCGATACCTGCACGCGATTCTCACCCTTCTGGAAGTTGTCGAAAGACCAGCGCGTGGTGAGCGTCCTTGGCTATACCGGCCTTGGCGTCGCCGCGACTAGGTTTGGTGCGCAGGTGATGCTTGACCTCTTAGATGGTGAGGATAACGAGAGAACTCGATTAGAGATGGTGCGAAGGAAACCGTTGCCGTTCCCGCCAGAGCCATTCCGCTTCTTTTTCATTCAGATTACGCGCTGGTCTATCAACCGAGCCGATGAGAATGGCGGCAAGCGAAATCTTTGGCTACGTACGCTCGATCGCCTTGGCCTTGGATTTGATTCGTAAGTTACCCTTCTCATATGGCAAACCACGGGAATTTATACGGCCCTGATTTCACCTTCCTGGGAATACCACGGTGTGATCTTGATGAACCACAGAGCTTCGCCGGGTTAGATGTCGTCATCGTTGGTGCGCCAATCGATAGCGGGACATCACATCGCTCTGGTGCGAAATTTGGCCCACAAGCAATCCGCATGGGGGATTACCTGCCACATGATGGCGAGCGACCTCATCTTGCACTTCGAGTTGATGCGCTTAAGGATTTAAAAATCGCTGATGCAGGTGATCTGATGATGCCACCGGGCGATCTTGTGGATTCATTAAAAGTTCTTAAAGCAGCGACCGAGAAAATTTCACGCGCGGGTGCAATACCAGTAGTTCTTGGAGGCGATCATTCGATTGCTTCTGCAGATGTTGCAGGAATCGCAGCACATCGAGGTAAAGGGAAGATCTCGATGATTCACTTTGATGCACATGCTGATACGGGCGACCTTCAGATGGGGGCTTTAGTGGGGCATGGCACACCCATGCGTCGATTAATTGAAGCTGGCGATGTGCGCGGAGATCGTTTCTTGCAATTAGGTTTGCGCGGCTATTGGCCGGATGACAGCACGCTCGACTGGATGCGCGATCAAGGAATGCGCTCTTATGAAATGACTGAGATTCATCATCGCGGTCTCACGTCGGTTCTCGATGAATCCTTTGCAACCCTCACCGATGGATGTGATGGCGTTTTTCTCTCAGTAGATATTGACGTTGTCGATCCTGGAATGGCACCCGGAACGGGAACGCCCGAGCCAGGTGGCATGACAAGTCGTGAGTTGCTCGAAGCAGTCCGTCGGATCTGTCTCGAATTGCCTATTGTGGGAATTGATGTTGTCGAAGTTGCGCCACCTTTTGATTCGGCAGATATCACGGCAATTCTCGCTAACCGCGTGGTCTTGGAAGCGCTAAGCGCGATAGCAAAGCGCAAGAGCGGCACCCCATACTCGCCAACACAGAATCTGTTGGATCGCTAACTTTTTACATCTGTTTATTAGATAGCAGCAATCGCTTCATCAAGTATCGAAAGCGCTTCGCGAAGCAGATGTTCTGGCATCACGAGTGGTGGTAGCAGACGAATCACATTGCTATAGGTGCCCGCAGTAAGCAGGAGTACACCTTTACCTTGGCAGTATTTGACGATTGCCTGCATCGCCGCTGGATTTGGTTCGGTTGTGCCTGGAATAACTAGTTCGAGCGCCTGCATCGCGCCTCGACCACGCACCTCGCCGATGATTGGATATTTAGCGGACATCGCATTGAGTTCGCGCTCCATTATCGCGCCAATCTCCTGGGCACGAGCGGCAAGGTTTTCTCTTTCGATCATCTCAATTGCGCCGAGCGCAGCAGCGCAGGAGATAGGGGAGCCAC
>CAZZFG010000159.1:0-2204 GCA_964653345.1 uncultured Bifidobacterium sp.
GCAGAACTACGTGGCCAAGATTTGTTCATATTGCGGAACTTGTCAATTTTTATGACGAAAGACACAGGTAAACATTTATTTCCGACCCTCGACCTTTGATTGAGAGTGCGGCGAGGTAATCTGGCAGTTGTGGCGGCCCACGCCACGCTGCCCCTACCCTTTGGCTCATGACCTCACCTCTTCTGCGCCCAGAGTTAGATCCGCTCCGTCCAATCTTCAATGCAGCCCTCACCTCAGATTGCCTTGACCACCTTGGCTTTCGGAATCAAGTCCTGGGCTCGGATATCGCCATGATCTCCGGTGAAGGGGTCATGATGGGCTACGCCTTTCCCGTCAAACTTGAGCCAGTCGATACCGCTCCAGAAATCCCTTATATCGGTTTGCTCAAAGCGCTCGATGCAATCGGCAAAGATGATGTCTTCATCAAGCCTTCTGGTCGACGACACAAATCTGCGCTCTGGGGCGAATTACTCTCCAATGCCTGCAAATTCAAAGGTGCCGCTGGCGCACTTACCGATGCTCCCGTGCGCGATGTTGCACGTACTCGAGCGCTCGGATTTAAAGTTTTCGGAACGGGCACATGGCCAATTGATATCAATAGTCGTTATGAAGTTGTTGCACATAACGTGCCTGGCGAAATTGATGGCGTCGAGATCAATCCTTGCGATTTAATCGTTGGAGATGTTGATGGAGTCGTAGTCGTTCCTAATCACTTAATCCCACAAGTGATTGCTTTTGTCGAAGAGAAGAATTCTGGCGAAAATCTCTTTCGTAAGGCAGTGAAAGAGGGAATGTCTCCGAGTGAAGCATTTGCCAAATTTGGAGTGTTGTAACGTTGAGCGAAATCTCGCGGATTGATCTCTGGCAAGTTCTCGATTCGCGCGGAAATCCAACTGTCGCGGCGCGAGTTCATATCGGTGCACATCATGCGATTGCAATCGCTCCTGCCGGCGCGAGTACTGGCAGCCATGAAGCGCTCTTCTTGCGCGATGGTGGGAGTTCTTACGACGGAAAGAGCGTGCACCAGGTAATCGAACGGTTCGCGCGCGACGTTTCACCTTCCTTGATTGGCCTTGCCGGAAATGACTTTCACGAGCTCGATCAAGCGCTTCGCGCAGTAGATCCATCCGCAACGCAATCTCGCTATGGCGGACATATTCCGGTAGCAATCACCATCGCTACCTGGCTGGCCTACGCAAAGCACAGTAATTCCCAGCCCTTCGAGGTAATCGCGGCGCACCTGAACTGCGCGCCTGCCCTGCCCATGCCGATGGTCAATATCTTTTCTGGTGGTGCGCATGCGGCTAGCGCAATCGATATTCAAGACATTCTCGCCATACCAACGCGCGCAACTTCTTTTAGTGAAGGTTTGGAGTGGGTCTGGCAAATCAGAGAGTCGACTAAACGAAAGCTCGCATCGAAGGGCTTCGATACCTCGCTTGTTGCAGATGAAGGTGGACTGACCGCAAGACTCGGAAGCGATGAAGAGGCAATCGCGCTAGTTTCTGATGCAATCTCTGACGTTGGGTTATCCGGAAAAGCACATATCGCTCTCGATATCGCTGCAAATCAGCTATTCAAGAATGGCAAATATCTCATTCATAAAAATGGCGAGGAGATCAGCTTAAGCTCTGAGGAATTTGTAGCCCACTGGAGTGCCTGGCTTGATAAGTATCCAATAATCTCCGTTGAGGATGGCGCGGCAGAAGATGACGAATCAGGTTGGCTCGCGCAACGTGCTCTTGTCACACGAATTCAAATTCTTGGTGACGATAGATATGCGACGCAATCATCAAGGCTAAAAGAAGGCTTGTCTAAGAACGAAGCGAATGCAATCTTGATCAAACCTAATCAAGCAGGAACGCTCTTTGCTGCGACCTCAACGCTTAGCCTGGCAAAGCAAAATAACTGGAACGCAGTGGTGTCGGCTAGATCAGGCGAGACCGAGGAGAGTTGGCTCGTGGACCTTGCCACTGGCAGCGCAGCAGGACAGATAAAAGTTGGTTCTACCCATAGATCGGAGCGAACGGCCAAGTGGAATCGCTTGCTGGAATTAACTTACGATCGCGCCGCACCGTTTAATAGCGAGCACTCGCTCAATAAATTTATTTGATCGATTACTTAAGAAGTTCGATAGAGAGAACTTCAACTCCGCCAATCTGTCCCAATACATTTAAGAGATCGGTCGGGTCGGTCCCTGGAAT
>CAZZFG010000160.1:0-2199 GCA_964653345.1 uncultured Bifidobacterium sp.
ACTCGGAGACTTTTTCGAATTCTGCTTCAATCCACTGCGCATAAGGCGCCCAATCGGTAGCGATATGGAGCAACCCTTTCGGAATCAATTTTGTAGAGAGTAAGGGAATGAACTCTCCCTGAAGTAATCGTCGTTTATGGTGGCGTAGCTTCTGCCATGGATCGGGAAAATAGATTCGAATCTCATCAAAGCTCTCGTTAGCAAAGCCTCGCTCGAGAAACTCCTTCACATCTGCATGCACGATGCGAACATTTTCAAGCCCCGATTTCTCGATCCGCCATAACAAGGAGCCAACTCCGGGCTTATGCACTTCGATGGCGATGATTGCAGTATCAGGATCGGCTTCTGCCATCGCCGCGGTGGCCTCCCCCATGCCACTTCCGATCTCCAGCACCCGTCGCTTCGAGTGCGGAAAGATTTCGCGGACATCAATCGGCGCATCAGTTTCAGCGCGACTTAGTATGAAGCGCTCGCCTAAGCGCTCGATGGCCCCTTCTTGGGCAGGGGTGATTCGGGCGCCACGCAACTTGTAGGTCCGAATGGAATTCGGGTGCCCCTCATTATTGGTGCTACTGGTGTTATCGGGGTTATTGGTCCGTTCCACAAGGCAAGCGTGCCATCAATGGGACAGATTCAACGCACTGGTGGTTGGATGGAGCCCTCTTTTACCCCCGAGAAGGAGTCACCAAGTGCCCGGAGTCAATCTCACTCGCGAAGAAGCGCTCGCTCGTTCTGCTCACCTCAGCGTAGATAGCTACCACGTCGATCTCGACCTCACCACTGGCGCCGAAACCTTCCGCGCGAAGACCACGGTGAAGTTCCGCAGCAGCAAACCAGGGTCGAGCACTTTCATCGATGCTGTTGGAAAGACCATGCTCAGCGCAACGCTCAATGGTGTCGCACTTGATGCATCTGCATTCGATGGTGAGAGCATCCAACTCCCAAATCTCGCCGCAGAGAACACGCTCATCGTTGACCTTGAGGCTATTTATTCCGTCACCGGTGAAGGTTTGCACCGCTTCGTCGACCCCTCCGATTCAGAGGTTTATCTCTATACACAATTCGAAGTCGCTGATGCGCGTCGAATGTATGCATGCTTCGACCAACCTGACCTAAAAGCGACATTCACCCTCAGCGCTATCACCCCACAGCACTGGGAAGTCATCTCTAATAACCCTATTGCGAATACCAAAGAGCTTGCTGAAGGGAAGAAGTCTGTTTCCTTCACCACAACTCCTGTGATGTCCACTTACATCACCGCCCTTGTCGCGGGGCCGTATCACAAAGAATTCGATGTTTACAAAGGTGAGAAGGAAGTACCCCTTGGCATCTACTGCCGTAAATCGCTTGCAAAGCACCTCGATGCCAGCGAAATCTTCCTCATCACAAAACAAGGATTCGAATACTTCGAACGAGAGTTCGGTCTTGCCTATCCGTTCGAGAAGTATGATCAACTCGCCGTCGCCGAATTCAATGCAGGCGCGATGGAAAATGCAGGCTGCGTTACTTTTGCTGAAGATTATTTCGTCTTCAGAAGCAAAGTGACGGATAAGAATTACAACTGGCGCGCGAATGTCATTCTCCACGAGATGGCGCACATGTGGTTTGGCGATCTTGTAACAATGTCGTGGTGGGATGACCTCTGGCTCAATGAATCCTTTGCAGAGTGGGCCTCATACACCGCTCTCGCTGATGCGACGAAATTCAAGAATTCATGGACCACATTTAACGCAGAGCGAAAGAACTGGGCCTATCGCCAAGATCAGCTCTCCTCCACCCATCCAATCGTCGTAGATATGCACGACCTCGAAGCGGTACGCACCAACTTCGATGGCATCACTTATGCAAAGGGTGCATCTGTGCTGCAACAGTTAGTAGCTCACGTTGGCAAGGCGAATTTCGTCGCAGCGCTCAAGAAATATTTCGCTAAGCATGCATGGAAGAACACCACGCTGAATGACTTGCTCGTCGAGCTTGAAGCAACAAGTGGCCGCGATCTCAAGCCATGGGTTGCTACCTGGCTCTGCACCGCTGGCGTCAACACCCTCCGCCCAGAAGTTTCCGTGAGTGATGGCAAATATTCTTCTGTTGTCGTCAAACAGGAATCACCAAAGATGCCTGTTGGCTCAAGTGAGCTTCGCCCACACAGAATGTCAGTAGGTATTTATGACCTCGTTGGCGAGAAATTAGTCCGAAGAA
>CAZZFG010000161.1:0-2196 GCA_964653345.1 uncultured Bifidobacterium sp.
ATCTTTGTGCCACCGATATCAATGCCAAGGGTTAGCGACATAACAGATTCACTTCGCGTTCAAATCGTTTGCGTGACTTTATTAAGGCCACGTGGCTGATCAGGATTAAATCCGCGTGCATGTGCGATTCGCTCAGCAAGTTTCTGCCCCGGAATTACTTGAAGAATCGGAAGGAGCTCATCAGAGATTTCTGGTAACGGTACGTGATGCACAGGAATATCCGGAGCGCTCACGCCACTTATGTTGATTATCGGCGCACCTGCTTGATGTGCAGCGCGCTGCAGGTCATGCAAGCCAGAAAGTAAAGGTGATGCGGCCGAAAGTCCAAGTGAGATCAGCGGAAAACCCTGGCTAAATACTGCAACGGGACCGTGGCGAAGGTCGGCAAAAGAGAGTCCGGATGCGTTTATTAACGCACATTCTTTCAGCTTTAATGCAATCTCGCGCGCGACTGATTGTCCGAAACCACGACCGGAAACAACCAAGGTGTTTGCAGACCCAATTGCACGCTCCAGTTCACCCCAATGAAAATTTGCACCTAGCACTTCACGGACTTTCGCCGGCAATGATGCGAGTTCGGTATCGAGTTTTCCGCCATCAAGCGATGAAGTGATCCACGCCATCGCTGCCATCGCACTCGAGAAACTCTTTGTCGCAGGGACTGCGCGCTCGTTGCCAGCGTGGGTGAGGAGAGTTAGATCTGCATCTTTGGTTAGTGGACTACCAGCCACATTCGTTAGCGCGAGAGTTCTCGCACCAGAGCGCTTTGCCCATTGAAGTGATTGCACAATCTCAGCGGTCGAACCGGATTGGCTGATTCCGATTACTACATGGCCAGCGAGATTTACCTCTGCATTAAATGCAGTCGCAATCGAAGGGCTACCGCTGGTTGCTAATACGCCCGCTCTCGTGGAGAGCAGATATTGCCCATAGTCGGCGACATTGTCACTCGTGCCGCGAGCCATGAAAAGAACTCCGTTTGCACCAGCGAATAACTTCTGAACATCTTCGCGCGATGATGCAAGCGCGCTCAAGGTTGCCTCGATTGCATCTGCCTGCTCGTTGATCTCAGCGCTCATAATGCTCATTGGGCCACCTCCACTCCGCCGATCCAGGTACGAATACTTCCACTATTTGAAAAGTAGGTGAGATCAGCAAGCGCCCCCTCTTTAATCTCCCCAAGATCTGAGCGGCCAAGCAGGCGCGCAGGGGTACGAGTAGCGCTCACCAGCGCCTGATTCAATGGCGCTCCTAGCGTGACCGCTCGTGCAATCACCTTGTCCAAGGTGAGCGTCGAACCTGCAAGGGTCCCATCGGTTCGATAAGCGCCTCCTGATCCATGCGGATCAACCTGCACTGGTTGGTCGCCCAACCGAGAACCAAGCGCATCTGTCACGAGAGCAATCCGATCACCCATCGTTTCAAAAGCCCACTGCACCTGTTCACTCTGATTATGGATTCCATCGGCGATTAAACCTACAGTTAACTCTCGCAATTCACTCGCAGCGCGAATAATTCCCGCGCTTGCGTTCTTATCCATACCGTTAAATAAATGAGTGATCATGGAAAGTCCTGCCGCAACTGCATCAACCATCTGCTCAAATGTCGCGCCAGAGTGACCTGCGCTTGCGATAACTCCGGCCTGGTGAATTGCGCTGATTGCTTCGCGAGCGCGCGCTCGCTCAGGTGCGAGCGTGATAATCGAGACTCGCCCAGTCTCTAATAGTGGATCGAGATGGTGCGGGGTCGGATCGAGAAAGAAGCGCGCATCATGCGCTCGCGAGAAATCATCCGAGAGGAATGGACCTTCGATGTGATATCCCAAATGACGAGCGCGATTGATTCCTGAAGGAGAACTTTCGCCACAATCAGATGCCTCAATCGCAGCAACCAACTCACCTATCGGTGCAGAGATCATTGAGGGGATGCATGAGGTCACGCCATTGTGCGCCAGTGCAACCAGTGCACGCTCTAGATCGTCTTTGTCAGCATCAAAGAAATTGATATCGCTGATGCCATTGATCTGACAATCAATAAATCCCGGCGAGAGCACACAATCACTCTCGCGAAGGAGAATATCCCCCACCAACTCAGCGGGGCGTGGAACAACTTTGGTGATGATGCCATGGGAAATCTCGATGGAGGCCGAGGTGATCTCGCCATTGATAAGCGCGCGCTCGGCCCCTATCGAGAAGG
>CAZZFG010000162.1:0-2156 GCA_964653345.1 uncultured Bifidobacterium sp.
AGTAACCCGACCGGCGCGCTAATCTTCTCCCCATGTCCCTTGAAGAGGTCTACCAGCGAAACTTAGAGCACAGGGCGCACCGCTCCGGATGGTTGCGCGCTGCAGTCCTGGGCGTTAACGATGGATTGGTCTCGAACGCGAGTTTGATGTTGGGCTTTGTCGCTGCGCAAACTGGTCGCGCCACGATCATCACTGCAGGTTTGGCTGGAATTGCGGCCGGCGCACTCTCGATGGCGGTTGGTGAATATGTCTCGGTCAGTTCGCAAACTGATATCGAAAATGCCGACCGGGAAATCGAACGGGCGCACTTGGCGCTAGATCCTGAAGGAGAACTCCGCGAGTTGGCGAAGATTTACGAAGATCGTGGCGTCCCCGAGAAACTCGCGCTCGAAGTGGCACAGGCGATGCACGATCACAACGCTCTTGAGGCCCATCTGCGCGATGAGCTTGGTCAACATGACCTGACGAAAGCGCGACCGATTCAAGCGGCTATCGCATCAGCAGCAGCATTCACCGCCGGTGGCTTAATCCCGATGATTGGCATCTTCATCCCCACAGTGATTAATCGAGGGGTAAGCATCATCATGGTTACGGTGATTGGCTTGGCTTTGGCTGGGGTCATTGGCGCAAGCATCTCCGGGACCAAGCCCTTGCCACCCACGATACGAATCCTCATCGGCGGCTCACTGGCGATGGCTGTCACATCGGGGATCGGAGCTCTAGTTCACATGAGCGGCCTTTAATCGCTAGTATTTACCTTAGCTGGACCTGGGCCAATGTCGTCCCAAAACAATTATCTGCCAAAAGCACTCGCCCTCAAGGCGCTTCTTTCGGCATTACTTTTGTGGGGGGATTGTCATGGCCATTCATCATTTCTCGGGCGTACCTGTTGCACAGGGCCTTTATGATCCTAATTTAGAGAAGGATGCATGTGGCGTGGCAATGGTGGCCACCCTTACCGGAGAAGCTCGACATGACATCGTCGCACTTGGGTTAACCGCTCTTCGAAATATGGAGCATCGCGGCGCTTCAGGTGCAGAGCCGGATAGCGGTGACGGTGCCGGAATCTTAATTCGAATTCCCGATAGCTACTTAAGAGCAGTAGCAGACTTTTCACTTCCAGAATTTGGTAGCTACGGTGTTGGAATTGCCTTCTTGCCCTCTATTTCAGAAAAAGCCCAACAAGTAATTCGCGAGGTGGAGCTCATAGCGCGCGAAGAGGGGCTGACAGTACTTGGCTGGCGCGATCTGCCGATCAACTCTTCGATGCTAGGCGTTACCGCTAAATCAGTGATGCCAAGTTTCAAGCAATTATTTGTTGCCGGAGCAAAAGGAGAGAGTGGTCTGCACCTTGATCGACTTCTCTTCTGCTTCCGCAAGCGAGCAGAGCATGCACATGAAATCTATTTCCCATCACTCTCGACGCAAACATTGGTATACAAGGGAATGCTCACGACTGGGCAACTTGAGGATTTCTTCCCGGAGCTCTCGGATGAGCGCGTAGCATCTCCACTTGCTCTTGTGCATTCGCGATTTTCTACCAATACTTTCCCGTCCTGGCCGCTAGCACATCCTTACCGATATATCGCACACAATGGTGAAATCAATACCGTTAAAGGAAATAGAAATTGGATGCGCGCTCGCGAAGCGCTGCTTGCAAGTGATCTGATTCCAGGAGATATCAAGCGAGTTTTCCCAATCGTCTCTGAGGGTGGCAGTGACTCAGCTTCATTCGATGAAGTACTTGAGTTGCTCTATCTTGGAGGAAGAACGCTGCCGCACGCGATGTTGATGATGATCCCAGAGGCTTGGGAGAACAACTCGACGATGGATCAGTCACGTCGCGATTTCTACGCATTCCACTCTTCATTGATGGAGCCGTGGGATGGTCCAGCATGTGTGACATTTACCGACGGCCACCAAGTTGGTGCAGTACTCGATCGAAATGGACTTCGTCCATCGCGCTTCTGGGTTACTGATGAAGGTTTAGTAGTTCTTGCAAGCGAGGTAGGTGTCCTCGATATCCCGCAAGCATCAGTTGTCCGTAAGGGTCGATTGCAGCCAGGAAAAATGTTCTTGGTCGACCTCAAAGAGGGTCGAATCATTGAAGATGAAGAGATCAAATCCACTCTCGCAAAGAGCGCGGATTTTGGTCG
>CAZZFG010000163.1:0-2132 GCA_964653345.1 uncultured Bifidobacterium sp.
CTCTTCAAATGCCTTGCCTGGTATCTCTGGGGTCCAGATTGATTCCATCATCACACCAGTCTATAACCGACTAGCGCATGAGAATATTCCGCAGAACCAACTGAGCTATATCTTGATATACCCGGAAGGACACTTTGGTTTAGTACCAGTAATTTTCTTGATTAACTTACCTTTTTTGCAAGAAATTACCAGCTGCGAACTCTTTGTATTTGGTTTCACCGTGGGTGCAGTAACGGATGTGGTCGAACTCGCAGGTGAACTTTCTATCTTTATTGGCGCCTGTTGCATTTTCACGCGCAGCGTTGGATTCGAAAAAGTGAAGCCATTAGCGCTCAAGTGCATCCAACCGTCTTTTTCCGCAACAGAGGTCGTTGACGATTGTTCAACACCATCGGCCGAAAGCACGCTGATTGTCGCCTGAATAGGTGCGTTACTAAACCCATAGAGGCAGCGGGCAACTTTCGAGTCAATGAGGAGATCGTACGTTCCTCGGAAGACTTCGCCACTTGGGAGGAAATGTGGAGCAGCTACTTTGTAATCAAGCGATTGAGTTGCTGCGTTGAAAACCGGAGGGCCGCTTATATAGTTTGTGGCATTTGTCATCACGATTCCACTTACGGATTTGTTGTTTTGATAACAACTAAGGTCAAGCCCACCACCGTCGTTAATAGTGCGAATACTCCACTGTGTTGGCGCTGCAATCGCTTTCTCCTTCATCATCGCAAGCCATAAGAGAAATTCCTTCATACCTTCGCTACCAAAAGACGTTTGTTGGCGCAGGCATTGTGGCGTCTCGTTGAAATCTTGACATAGTCCAGTACCACCAAGTGGTTTGGGAAGATTTGTATAGTAAGAATTTAGCTCGGAAGTTAGTTCACTCTTCTTTGAGAAGAGGCCAACCATCGGCACAATTACAGGTTTTGCAGTTACCTCGAAACGAGTAGAGCCATCAGCATCGGTAGTGAGGGTGGCGCTCGCATTGCTTACTCGGCCATGGAGCCAACCATTGATTTTTGACGAGAGTTTCACAGTCATAGCAAAAGTAGCATCTAAAGGAAGTGGATAGGGAATAGCGCATTGAGTTCTGCTCTGTTGAATACATTGCTCGAGGTGGGGATGATTCCTGCCAATAGCTAATTTCGCTGGTTCACCATTTGGCCCTCGACCACCAGGAGTGAGATCCGAGGGAGTGGTATTTGGGTTGAAGGTGCCATTGACCAAAGAGACCGCGAAGATGCCCATCTGCAGATTCGGGTCGGAAAATTTCTCAGCGGTCGAGTCTTTCCGACCATCTAATTGTGCAACTACTAAGTACTTTGTTCCGCCTTGGTGTGGTAGTTCTGGGATGTCATAAAGAAAAGAACTTCCGCTGGTCGGCAAATTTACAGCCGGATCACCTTTAAAATCTTGAGGGTTGTAACTCGAAAATTCTGTGGTTGGTTTTCCAGTAACAATTGTTCCATCAGCTTTCGTCACTTTGAGCGAGCTCACGCAATCAACAGTGATGGTGGACGAGCACGAACTTAGTAATGAGTTATAAAGACCAGTCAAACCATTCTTTACCATCTGATCATTTGGTACACATCGTGAATTTGGCTTCCCACATTCGTAGATTGCATCAATAGCTCGCAACTGTTCGGCTTGTGGGATGTCCTTGAATTTAACTTGAATATACGAGGAGTTAGACATACGTAATTCAAATGAATTAGAGGAGGCGTATCCGATATATTCTGGGCCAGGTGGGTTGATCTTAAAATAGAATTGCTCATCTGGAATTGCGTTCGAGTAACTTGCTGGAATCCCGGCAATCAGGAGAAAAACTGATAGAAGCGAAATTTTGATTTTCAACGCTGACTCCAAATGTGAGTTTTACCTATAGAAAAACCGGCGCCACCGAAGAAGCGCCGGTTTTTCGCATAACCGATGAGGTATTGCTATCTAGTTCTTACTTCTTCTTGTAGCCAGCTGGGCAAGCTGCAGTTGTTACCTTCTTGGTGATTTTGCCCTTGACGCATGTAATCGTCTTTGTCGCTTGCTTCTTGGCAGGAGTTACAACCGATGCTGCAGGCTTGTAGCTCTTCTTCATCTTTACCGAGAGTTTTGGCTGTGAATACTTGAAGCCTTCATACTCG
>CAZZFG010000164.1:0-2130 GCA_964653345.1 uncultured Bifidobacterium sp.
CTGCTGCTATCTCTTTCTTGCGCTCCAAAGAGAGCGCATCAGTCATATCTGTCTCAACAAAGCCTGGAGCAATTACATTCGCAGTGATGCTGCGTGAGCCAAGCTCGCGAGCCAGAGAGCGCGCTAGACCAACTAATGCAGATTTAGTTGCTGCGTAATTACTTTGGCCAGCGCTACCAAGTAAACCTACTACCGACCCAATCAAGATAATCCGACCCCGTTTGAGTTTAAGCATTCCCTTTGCCGCACGCTTGACCGTTTTGAAAGCTCCCGCAAAATTAGTTTCACTTACCTCATCGAAATCTTCGTCACTCATTCGTAAAATCAAATTGTCGCGCGTGATTCCGGCATTGGCGATGAGAATTTCGACAGGCCCGAGTTCGCCTTCAATTGTCGCAAAGGCGCTATCAAGAGTTGCTGAATCACGGACATCGACATTGATTGATGTGATTCGCGCGGAGAAATCTGGTGGATTAGTCGTCCGATGCCCAATGACCACTCGATCACCGGCTTGGGCAAAGCGCTCAGCGATAGCCGCACCGATACCGCGGTTGCCGCCTGTGATGAAGACAACTCTCGAATTGTGCGCTCGCTCTCCCACAAGGGAAAAGGTATCTTCAAAAACACCTACTAGCGCGTAGCCGCCCAAATAACACTCTCTAAATACGATTAAATGATGCGAGATGGGTGATTTCTCTCTACCGTTGCGTTATGGCGAAACAGCAGAATGAGGGTGAGATTCACTCAATCACCGATGCCCAACCCTCGCTCACAGTAGATCAGCGGGCGCGACAGATTCGTTATTTCTATTCGATGATGTTTCGTACAGGCTGTTTTATTGCCACAATTTTTCTGCCAAACCCCTGGCGCTGGTTCACGCTCGCCGGAGCGGTAGTCGTGCCATATGTCGCAGTTATCGTTGCCAACGCTGGAAGAGAAACTATCGTCCGACCAGAATCGCTCGGACGCATTAATCGCCGAGCCATCGGTGGCTCTACTATTAAGTATGGCAAGGAAGAGTCGAACTAGTTCGCTCCTTTTCACTCTTGCCTGCCTTGCGGCTATGGCGCTCTGTGTCCGCCTCGGATTTTGGCAATTCGACAGATATGAATTTCGCCATCAGTTAACAACCGAAATCACCACCGCGCTAGCTGAGCAACCGATCGCACTGACCGGTGCAAACCAAGACAGAGCGCGACCATGGATGAAAGTTACGGTTGCGGGCAGCTTTGAGAAAAATGCGCAATCCCTCTTCCGTGGCCACTACTTTCAGGAGCGCTATGGACTTGAGGTGCTCACATTATTTGTTCCGTCAGACGATCTAATTCCGCCTATCTGGGTTGATCGAGGATGGATTGAAACCACTAAGAGCGCAGCAACAACTATTCCGATTCCCAATCCCCCTCTAGGTGAAATCACCATCATGGGTATCTTAAAAAAGTACGACGATGTGAGCGAATCAAAGGGGGTCTTCTTTGCGCTGCCCGCTCCTAAAGTTGGCCGCATCGACGAAGAAACTTTACAAAAAATATATTCTGGGGAAACCTTTTTTACTTACCTCAAATTGAATAAGAGCCCAGATGCCGGCGATTCAAATAACTTGCCCATCGCGCCGTTAGCTCCTCCTGGAGAGGGTCCACACCTTGCTTATGCAATTCAGTGGTGGTTGTTTGCACTACTTATCGCCGGAACACGTTTTGCTCTCTATAGAGGTGAGCGATCAATCTGAGAATTGGCGCTGGTAAAGCTCTGCGTAAAGGCCTTTATTCGCAAGCAACTCATCGTGTTTGCCTCGCTCGATGATCCGCCCTTGATCTAAAACAAGAATTTGGTCGGCATCTCGAACAGTTGAGAGGCGATGGGCTATGACAATACTTGTGCGATTTTTCAATACCTCTTTGAACGCCGCTTGCACCAGCGCTTCGTTCTCGGTATCTAAATGAGCAGTGGCTTCATCCAGTAGAACAATCTTCGGGTTTTTGAGTATTAATCGCGCAATGGCCAACCGGGCCTTCTCGCCTCCAGATAGCCGATAACCACGCTCGCCCACCATAGTTCCCAAGCCGTCTGGGAGAGATGTTACGAGATCCCAAATCTGAGCCAACTCACATGCACGCTGTAACTCTTCAA
>CAZZFG010000165.1:0-2118 GCA_964653345.1 uncultured Bifidobacterium sp.
CTCGAGCGTCGCGCAACCTTTCTCCTTGAGGTAATCGATGAATTGGGGCTCACCAATACCCGAGTTGCGCGTGGAAAAGCTGCAGATTTTCAAGGGAAATTTGATGTTGTGACAGCTCGGGCCGTTGCCCCTATGGATCGACTCCTCGCCTGGAGTTGGCACTTACTCTCCCCTGGCGGCCGGATTCTGGCGATGAAGGGGGAGCGTGCCAGCGAAGAGTTGGCCCATACCCCGCTCTCTCGCTACACCGGGGCTTCTGGTGAAATCCTTGAACCCACCCTTCCCACCGGTGGATGCAAGGTGATTTCTATAGCAAAGGCTGGTTAACTGCGCTCTATGAGCGCCGCCGTTTCCCGTGAAACCAAAGCGGTTATCGGCACTCGCCGCCTCAAAGAGGCGATGGCCCCGCTCCCTAGAACTCGAGTAATCACAGTTGCCAATCAAAAAGGTGGGGTAGGCAAGACAACTACCGCGGTAAATATCGGAGCTGCGCTCGCTATGGGTGGGCTAAAGGTTCTTCTCATCGATTTAGATCCGCAAGGAAATGCCAGTACTGCCTTCAACGTCGCTCATGACGAAGGAATTCCAGGTAGTTATGAGGTGCTGGTCGCTGGCGCATCGCTAGCTTCAGTAAAGCAGCGCGCCGAGGGGTACCCACACCTCGATGTCGTTCCCGCCGGAGTGGATCTTGCTGGTGCGGAGATCGATCTCGTTGAGTTAGAGCGACGCGAATTCAAATTACGCGATGCCATCAACGCGTTAGTCGAGCGAGAGCGATACGACTACATCGTGGTTGATTGTCCACCAAGTTTAGGTTTACTAACGCTCAATGCGCTGATCGCTGCACATGAATTATTAATTCCCATTCAATGTGAGTATTACGCGCTTGAAGGCTTAACGCAATTGATAAAAATTATTTCGCTTGTAACAGAAAATACCAATCCAGAGTTACATATTGGCGCAATCCTCTTAACGATGTTTGATGGCAGAACTCGATTAGCACATGATGTCGCAAGCACTGTCCGCACACATTTTCCTAAAGAAGTATTAACTACAGTGATACCGCGTGCAGTGCGTGTAAGTGAAGCGCCTTCATATGGACAGAGCGTGATGACATATGACATGTCATCGCCAGGAGCGCTTGCATATCTTGCTGCAGCGCGTGAATTACATGAGAAGGGGCGTTTGTCATGAGTACCCGAAAAGGTGGACTTGGAAGAGGGTTAGGTTCACTCATCCCAAGCGGTGAATCGAAACAACTCTCCTCTGTTGTTGCAGGAGTCCCAGTTGATATTGCTAATCTCAATCACATTCCAATTCGCGCTATTGCACCTAATCCGCGTCAACCGCGAACAGTCTTTGATGAAGAGAAGATGGCAGAACTCGTTACATCGATCAAAGAGGTAGGTGTATTACAACCTCCGGTAGTTCGTGCTATCGGTGACGGTCGCTACGAATTGATTATGGGTGAGCGTCGATTGCGGGCAGCAAAAGCAGCAGGCCTATCAGAGATCCCTGTCATTATTCGCCAGACGCCAGATGATCAATTGTTGCGCGAAGCGTTACTTGAGAATATTCATCGCTCTGAACTCAATGCGTTGGAAGAGGGCGCTGCATATGAGCAATTACTCAACGACTTTAATTACACACATGATGAATTAGCCCAGAAAATTGGGCGTTCTCGCCCACATATCTCGAATACGCTTCGCCTGCTCCAGCTCCCGCCAAGCGTGCAGCGACGAGTGGCAGCGGGCGTTCTCTCCGCAGGTCATGCCCGCGCGCTATTAGCACTTGGTGATTCTGCCGCGATGGAGCGGTTAGCAAATCGAATCGTCACTGAAGGGTTAAGCGTTCGCGCTGTCGAAGAGATCATTTCAGTCGGTGTCAAAGGCGGGAAGAAGAAGAGCGCAACGAGTAAAAGTAAGAGCGTCTCACCCGAACTAGCTGAGCTTGCTGAAGAGTTGGGTGATTTCCTCAACACTCGAGTAACTATTGATAAAGCCACTGGAAAGAGCAACGGAAAGATTATTATCGAGTTTGCATCAGGTGAAGATTTACGTCGAATCATCGAAGAGATTGAGGGGTAGCCATGGCTCTGTTCGAAGCAACGCCAATCGC
>CAZZFG010000166.1:0-2112 GCA_964653345.1 uncultured Bifidobacterium sp.
ACTCGATGTATCGACTTGATGTATCGGTTTTCGCTAATCGCCCACGATTAACCACGCAGCACCATCTAGCACCATCCAGCACAAAGGAGTCGGCGCCCCATGGCCTCACGGAGTCAACCCTTGGAGTTCACCCTCCTTGGCCTCCTAGCTGGCGGTCCACTTCATGGATATGAGCTTCGCAAGCGATCGCTCACCATCCTTGGACCTTTCCGTGCGCTCTCATTCGGTTCGCTCTATCCGTTATTAAAACGGATGGCTGAGGGCGGCCTCATTGAAGTCATCGAAAGCGTCAGCGGAAAGTCACGGCGGACTCGAATCGCGTACCAGATCACTAAGAGTGGTCTGCAGCGCTTTCAAGAACTGACCGAAACCATTGATGCAACAGAGGACGAAGCTTTTGGCGTCCACTTTGCTTTTTTCGGGCCGACATCACATATAAATCGAGTACGAATTCTCGAAGCGCGCAGACGGCGACTTCGAGAGAAGACTGATCTGCTACGCCACGAACTTGAGCGCTCGCCGATTGGTCTCGATAAATATTTCATTGAGTGGCGCCGTCACTCACTTGATTCAGCTGAGCGAGAAATCGTTTGGCTCGATGAAATGATAAAAGCAGAGAGGAAATCCCAGTGAGCAAGATCCGAGTAGCAATTGTTGGTGTAGGCAACTGCGCCAATTCGCTTGTACAAGGCGTGACCTATTACAAAGATGCAGCGGTAGATCAGGAGATTCCAGGCCTGATGCATGCTGTCATCGGGGGCTATCACATTCGCGACATCGAGTTTGTCGCTGCATACGATGTCGATGCCAAGAAGGTCGGTCTAGATCTTGCAGATGCCATGTGGGCAAGCGAGAACAACACCATCAAATTCTGCAACGTTAGCAAGACTGGCGTTACCGTCGAGCGTGGCACAACCCATGATGGTCTTGGTCGCTACTACAAAGAGACAATTAAAGAATCTGACGCGACGCCAGTAGATATGGTTGCTTCACTCAAGGAGAAGAAAGTCGATGTACTGATCTGCTATCTCCCCGTGGGCTCCGAGGATGCCACTCGCTTCTATGCGCAAGCTGCTATTGATGCGCACTGTGCATTTGTGAACGCCTTGCCGGTCTTCATTGCATCCGATCCAACGTGGGCGAAGAAATTTGCCGATGCAAAGGTGCCAATCGTTGGCGATGACATCAAGAGTCAGGTCGGTGCGACTATCACCCACCGTATTTTGGCGAAGTTATTTCAAGATCGAGGCGTACACCTAGACCGCACGCTTCAGCTCAACGTCGGTGGAAACATGGACTTCAAGAACATGCTTGAGCGCGACCGCCTTGAATCGAAGAAGATTTCAAAGACACAATCGGTGACCTCACAACTCGACCACGATATGGGCGAGGGCAACGTGCATATCGGCCCGTCTGATTATGTCTCTTGGCTCGATGATCGTAAGTGGGCATATGTTCGCTTAGAGGGACGCGCATTTGGCGATGTACCACTTAGCCTGGAGTACAAACTCGAAGTATGGGATTCACCCAACTCTGCAGGTGTGATTATCGATGCGCTTCGTTGCGCAAAGATCGGTCTCGACCGTGGGATCGGTGGACCATTGCTCTCGCCATCTAGTTATTTCATGAAGTCGCCACCTGAGCAGTACTCAGATGAGACTGCGCGAAATCGCACCGAAGAGTTCATCGCGGGAACAATCGAGAGATAATCGCCATGAGTGATCAAGACATCGTCGTATCGAAAGATCAGGGCGTTCTTGCGCTTGGCTTCAATAGACTTGCGAAGAAAAATGCGCTCACTCGTGAGATGTACGCTGCGCTCGCTCGTGAAATATCAGCTGCAAATGCTGACGATGAAGTCGGTGCCGTGCTTGTCTATGGTGAAGGCAACGATTTCACGTCAGGAAATGATGTCAATGACTTCCTCGAACACCCTCCAAGTGGTGATGATTCGCCCGTGTGGCATTTCCTCACCGCGATTCGAGAGTTCAGTAAACCTCTAGTCGCTGCCGTGACTGGCAGGGCTGTTGGCGTAGGTACCACGATGCTCTTTCATTGCGATTATGTAATCGCGGGGGAGAGTTCACGCTTTTCCATGCCGTTCGTCAATCT
>CAZZFG010000167.1:0-2105 GCA_964653345.1 uncultured Bifidobacterium sp.
TGGCGCTCTAAACCATCGTTCATTAACAGCTCGACAACTTTGGCGCGCTCAACGCTGCCATCAACCTTTATCCACGAAACTTGTTGTCCCTTACGGATTGTCCCTTGATGCACGCGACAAATTGCAAGTCGCCCAAGGTATGGTGAAGCATCGAGGTTCGTTACCTGCGCTTGGAGCGGTGCACCTTCGGTATATGTCGGAGCAGGAATCGCGGAATAAATAGTTTCAAAGAGCACATCGAGATTGCTCTCTTTTGGCATCCCACCATTCTCCGGACGTTCCAAGCCCGCTCGCCCTGCTTTTGCACTCGCATAAACGATGGGAAATTCAATTTGTTTCTCATCTGCATCTAGATCGAGAAAGAGTTCATACGCCTCATCAACGACTTCAGCGATACGTGAGTCTGGACGATCTACTTTATTGATAACAAGAATCACGGGAAGATTTTTTGAGAGCGCTTTACGTAGTACGAACCGAGTCTGCGGCAGTGGACCTTCAGAGGCATCCACGAGTAGGAGTACGCCATTGACCATTTCAAGACCGCGCTCAACCTCGCCGCCGAAATCTGCGTGGCCGGGAGTATCAATGATGTTGATGGTCCGATCGCCGCGCTTAATAGCGGTGTTCTTCGCGAGAATGGTGATTCCCTTTTCGCGCTCTAAGTCCATCGAGTCCATGACTCGATCATCACCTTCGCTCTTCTCTTTATGGGCAGCAAAGGCGCCAGATTGCCAGAGCATGGCATCCACCAGGGTTGTTTTGCCATGGTCTACGTGGGCGATGATGGCGATATTCCGCAGATCATCACGTTTACTGGAATTGGTCAAAAGATACTCATTTCGTCAGGGTCTAGAGTAGGTTCCACGGCCCAGATTTGTCGAATCGCGCACGGCGCGCTTCATATAAGAGAGCAGAACAGAAAAGATATTTCATGACTATAAATAGAGGGAAAGAACCAATAAGAGTTGGTTTTATTGGTGGAGGTCTCGATTCAGCTATAGGTCGAGCGCATTTTGGAGCGCTCCACATAGATCGACGTTATTCACTTGATGCGGGAATGTTTAGCATCGACAAGGGCGCTAATCACAAATCTGGGGATTTTTATGGTGTAGATGTAAGTCGCGTATACGAGAACATCTCCGATTTCCTCGAAGCTGAGCGTAATAATCTCGATGCAGTGATAGCGCTTACGCCAACGCCACTTCACTTCGAACATATCAACTTAGTATTTGATGCTGGCTTACCAGTTATCTCGGAGAAAGCGCTCTGTACCAATAGTAAAGATGCAGAGGTATTGGCGCGACGAGCAGCGAGCGAGAAGAAGTTTCTCTCGGTGACCTTCACGTACACCGGCTACCCGATGGTTCGGGAAATACAACGAATGATCAAAGACGGGATGCTCGGCGACGTTCTCTCAGTCCACGTGGAGATGCCGCAAGAGAGTTTTATTCGAGCAAATGTCACTGGTGGAAAACCGCAACCTCAAGCGTGGCGTCAACTCGATTATGAGATCCCTAGCGTCACTCTTGATTTAGGTTCTCACGTCATTAATCTCCTCGAATTCATCACTGGCGATCAGGTAGCGCGCGTGTCTGGCATTGCTAGCCATGCGGGAGATGTTTCTGCGCTTGTCGATAATGTGCTGGCGATTGGTGAGCTCCACAATGGAACGCCAATCTCGTTGAACTGGAATAAAGTCTCACTTGGAAAACGAAATGGTCTTGCCTGCACAATTTATGGAAGTAACGGATCGATTTCATGGGAGCAAGAAGATCCAGAGTACCTTCGACACGGCGCCAAAGATGGTGCAATCCAGATTATTGACCGAAGTCATCCACTGGTGAAAGTGGCATCCGAGAGCCGCTACCAGCGCTTCAAAGTGGGCCATCCAGCGGGATATATCGAAGCCTTCGCCAATCTCTATCAGGATATTGCTGACGACCTGTTAAATTTCCGAGAAGGGCGAGTGAGCGACAATCCTTACACTCATAGCGCTGCAGATTCTGCTCATGGATTACGCGTTTTAGAGGCGTTGCATGAGAGCGCTGCAAAAAAAGAATGGATTGAAATCAAACGTTAAAGCGGAACTCCACGACATCGCCATC
>CAZZFG010000168.1:0-2086 GCA_964653345.1 uncultured Bifidobacterium sp.
GGAATCTCACGTCTGGCCCAATACCGCGCCGCAACTAATGCAGAGAGATTGCCGATCGTTCCACCTTGAACAAAAGTGCCACCTGCACTCTCCGGCAGGCCTGCTAAATCGGATATCCAGCGCAGCGCTTGATTCTCTGCATAGACCGCACCAGCACCTTCAGTCCAAGAGCCGCCATAAAGTGAACTGGCAGCAACGACTAAATCAAAAAGGCTCGCATACTCACTTGGTGCAGCAGGAATAAATGCAAGATTTCGTGGATGGTCAGTGGAGATGCACGAAGTTGCGAGCACTTCTTTGAAAATGCGGAGCGCTTCGTGGCCACCTAAACCATTTGGCGTGATTGTCTGCCCGGCGAGCGCTGTGAGTTCTGTTAACGAACGCGGGTGATCAAGCGGCGGATCTTTTCGTAACCGCTCAAGGCTGTACTCGAGAATCTCCGTCGCGAGAGCATTGACCTCTTCATTGAACTCGTGCACATGAGGATTCTCTCATGGACGAATTACCTAGCCGAATTACCTAGCCGAATTACCGCTATTCGTTATTACGCTTTCGCTTCGAAATAATCCTTGCGTTTTGCGCTCCGAACGATATTTCGCAGCATGGTGGGAAAGACAAATGCATGGAAAGGTTTGACTACATGCCAATACAAGGTGCCGCCGAGGCCACGCGGCAGGAAGATTGCCTCTTGGGTAATCTCAATCTGGTTGCCCTCTGGGATTCGTCGGACTCTAAATTCCAGCCACGCCTTTCCGGGCAGAATCATCTCTGCATAAAGTCTTAGGTGATCTTCGCGTTCAAGAGATTCCACGCGCCAGAAATCTAGACTGTCACCCAACCGTAAATGTTTTGGATCTCGCCGTCCGCGACGTAAGCCAACGCCACCGATAAGTCGGTCCATCAAACCGCGGAGGAACCAGAGGAAATCTGCGCCATACCAACCGGTATCGCCACCAATTTCTTCAATGGTCTCCCATGCGCTGGCAAGGGAGGCATCTGTACGTGCGCTTCGGGAATCCTTATATGTAACTTCACCAGCCCAGGATGGATCTGATTGCGCTTTCTGCCACGGATGCGCTGGCAACGTTGCATCAGACCAACGGGTCTTCACTTTATTTTCATTTACTCGAGCCAGAGCTAGCTCCATCGCTTGTTCTACACCCATCAATCCTTGTGGTGGCTTAGGAATGACTGCATCAATGCTCTTCTCTGGGTCTGCCACAACTTCACTAATGAGCGAGTGCACTAAAGGTCGTGCGAGCGCTGATGGTAACGGCGTAACTAAGCCAATCCATAAACTTGCAAGACGAGGCGTCAACACCGGAATCTTCACGATTATTCGTTTTCGTAAACCTGAAACCTTAGCAAAGATCTGCATCATCTCGGAGTACTTCATGACATCAGGGCCACCGATATCGAAAACACCTGAAACGGGTCGCTCAAGTTGCGCAGCGTTGACTAAATACCAAAGCACATCTCGAATGCCGATTGGGTGGGTGAGATTAGAGATCCACTTCGGCGTAGTCATAATTGGCAATCGATGTGTGAGATGGCGAACCATTTCAAAAGATGCAGATCCAGCGCCGATGATGATGCCTGCGCGAAGTTCCATCGTTGGTACACCAGTGGCAGCAAGTTCGGTTCCTACTTGGGCGCGTGAGGCAAGATGCTGGCTTGCTTTCTTATCGTTAGCAATGCCACCGAGGTAGACAATCTGCTTTACATCGGCCTCTTTGGCTGCACGGGCAAAATTTGCCGCCATCTGCTGCTCAATCTCATCGAACTTCTTTCCCATGTTGAGCGAATGAAGAAGATAGAACGCAGTGTGAATCCCAGTGAGCGCTTCACGAAGGCTCTCAAAATCATTGGCATTACCTACTGCCACCTCGACCTGTTTGGCCCATGGTTGATCTTTGACTTTGCCTTTATCCCGAATAAATACCCGGACTGGTATCTCATTATTGAGTAGCGATTCGACCAGACGGCCCCCTACATAGCCAGTGGCGCCAGTGACCAGGACTTTCCGCTGCGAACTCATAGCGAAGACTCTAGACTTGCCCTTTCTATTCCGCATATTGAGAGTTCA
>CAZZFG010000169.1:0-2085 GCA_964653345.1 uncultured Bifidobacterium sp.
AGGATTTCGGCGTAATCTTCGACCGGCTCTTGGCTGATCAAGATGATGGTCTTCACCTCTTTCGCCTTGCTTCCTTTCGCGAAGGTTTGGAGGTTGCCCAGAACGTCTGCGTATCGTCCTATCACAATCGATTGCACTTCCCACCACTTGCATTTACTTGAAGAGGCCACATAAACAACTGCGCAAACCCGCTTCTCGCACGCCCTGATTTCACTGAGCAAAGTAGTTTTTGCGCTAAGCACGCCAACGAGCTCCTTCTCACTCTTTGGAGTGGAGATATACACATTGTTAGCCCTCTTAAATCCTTTTGGCGGCCATTTAGGTGATGGTGAAGGGAGCGGTTTCGAGATCTTTCTAGGTTTTTTACTTTTTTTCTTTATCGGCTTCTTAACTGATTTCTGTTTTTTCTTTGTTACCTCGCTCTTTTTCGTCGCTTTGGGCGTCGGCTTGCTTGCTGCTGTTGCGACGGTAACTGAGACGACACTCGTTGAGAAGATAAGCGCGCATAGGGTGAGGAGTGCCCCAAGCTTTTGATACAGGCGACGAGTGCCTGTCACGACCGCTCCCAGCGGAAAGTCTTAATCGCAATCAAAAAGCCAGCGATTAACCATGCAGTCAAGATGAGTGCAGTCTTGCCATGCTCCCAACCCTGCGCCACCTCTTGAGTAGCGAAGGAGTCAGGTAGAAAAACCGATCTCATGCCTTGCGTGAGCCATTTCAATGGGAAGAGCGCGGCAACATTCTGCATCCAGGTTGGAAGTTGAGTAAATACAAAAAATACTCCGCTAAAGAATTGCAAAATAATCACGATGGGTGAGACGACTGCAGATGCACCACGTCCGCTCTTTGGAACGATTGAAAAGGCGATACCTAGGATGGTCGAACTGGCGATGCCTAGGAGCATCACCCAAATAAATGTGAACCACCTTTCGGGGGTTGCGGGAAGAGAGATTCCGTAGAGGGCGACGCCAAATGCCAAAAGCAGCGCAACCTGTACGAACATGCTGACAAAGACCAGCATTACTTTCCCGATGAAATACGAGGCGGTTGGCGCAGGGGTGCCACGAAGACGTTTGAGAGTGCCGTCATCGCGCTCCATTGGAATAGTGATTGCCAATTGTTGGAACCCCGTATTTACAAGGCCAGAAGCGATCATTCCTGCAACAAAATACTGGCTAAATGTTACGCCGGGTGCGATTTCATCTTTGAAAACTGCACCAAAAATCAAGAGCAATAAAATTGGAAAAAGCAGCGTAAAGACAACGCTCTCGCGTTGGCGCATGAACTGTTTGATTTCCAATACGCCACGAGCAAAACCAATTGCGAGCACCCCAGGTTGTTTGCTCATTCTTGGTCACCAATCATCTGTAAGTAAATCTCTTCAAGGCTTGGACGTGTGACAGAGAGCTCTGGAATCTCACCCGATATTCGCGTTGCCAATGTACGTAAAAATTCAGTAGGTGTATCAGTTAGCTGTTGCTGAAGCGCGCCGTTTTCCCGCCATCGAATATTTACACTCTCTCGATCTCGGCCACCTAACCGATCTGGAGTAGCACAATCGATAATCACGCCACGATTCATGACAGCAACTCGATCTGCCAGCGCTTCTGCTTCATCAAGATAGTGGGTGCTCATTAATATCGTCGTGCCCTCGCTTCGCAGAGTTCGAATCAACTCCCAGAATGAACGTCTTGCCTCCGGATCAAAACCAGTTGTGGGTTCATCGAGGAAGAGCAGCTCTGGATTGCCGATGATGCCAAGCGCAACATCTAATCGTCGCCGTTGCCCACCCGAGAGCTGTTCGCCACGTGCATTTCGTTTCTCTTGCAAACCTACAGATTCGATAACTTCATCGACATTGCGGGGATTGGAGTAATACTGTGCAAAGTGCGCGAGGATTTCGTACACAGAGAGATCGGCGCCATCCTTCGTCGATTGCAGGACGATGCCAACACGGTTACGCCATGCGGGTAGATTGGTGGTGGCAGGATCTTCACCAAGGACAGAGAGTTCACCGCCATCACGTGAGCGATAGCCCTCAAGAATCTCGATAGTGCTGGTCTTGCCGGCGCCATTGGGGCCAAG
>CAZZFG010000170.1:0-2076 GCA_964653345.1 uncultured Bifidobacterium sp.
ATGGGTGCAGGAGTAATCCGGCAAGCGCTCCCCGCTCTCGTTGAAGGAGTTCGTAAATCTGGTGCAGAGGTGCTTTGGGTGTGCGATCCGATGCATGGAAATACCTACGAGGCGCCGAGTGGATACAAAACTCGCAAGTTTGATGATGTGATGGACGAGGTGCGCGGATTCTTTGAAGTGCACAAGAAACTGGGTACACATCCTGGCGGCATTCATATCGAATTAACTGGTGACGATGTCACCGAATGCGTGGGTGGTGGCACTGAGATTTCGCATGAAGATCTAGCGTCGCGTTATGAGACTGCCTGCGATCCGCGATTGAATCACACCCAATCGCTCGAACTAGCCTTCCTCGTTGCTGAAATGTTGCAGGCTAGATAGCCTCCCCTGATCGTGCAACCGCTCATCAAATGTAGCTCCATTACGCCACTAGGAACATTGAACGTCATTGTGGATGGGAAGACCCTTGTTGCAGCAGGATTTACGACTTTCGCGCAGCTGTGCGGCAAGCTCTCGAGTGCAGATCACGAGCGAAAGTTGGTTGCCAGCAAAGATTCAATCTGGGTTGTCGAGATTATTCAAGATTACTTCGATGGTGACATCACAGCATTCAACGGCATCTCAGTTCGACAACCGGGGAGTGACTTTAGTCAGAGCGCTTGGCGTGCGATGCGAAAGATTCCTGCAGGGCGTGTAATTTCTTATGCAACTCTGGCCGCAAAGGCTGGATCACCAGCAGCTGTCCGCGCCGCCGGAACGGCATGCGGTCGCAACGCCATTGCGCCATTTATTCCCTGCCATCGAATCGTGCGCAGCGATGGAACGCTGGGCAACTACGGCTATGGCACCATCAAGAAAAGTTGGTTGCTGCGCCATGAGGGCGCTATTGATTAACTGCGCTGCTGGCCTTCGGGTTCTGTCGTACCTGCATGAGGAGCATCGCCGCGAAAATCAACGTACCACCGAAAGTTGCTTTAACCGTTAACGTCTCTTGTCCTGCAATCACCGCGAAAAGCGCAGCAAAGACGACTTCGAGGGTGAGTACCACAGCAACCACGGTGGCATCCATTTTCGATTGCGACCAGGTCTGAATTAAGAACGCAACGGATGTGGCGAGAATTGCGGTGAATATCGTCGCTTTCCACTCTTGATTGGTATTCGGGGGTTCATAGCCCTTATCAACTATGGCTAACGCGGAGGTGAGAATCGCAATTGTGCCAAGCTGTACAACGGTGAGTGGGTATGTTGGAAATTTCTCAGACCATCTGCCAAGCCCCAGGATATGTAACGCAAAAAATAGCGCGCTCAGCAAGACTGAAAGTTCACCAACACCGATTGTGAAACCTTTAAATGAGAGGAGCGCTAGGCCAACGGTAGCCATCACCACGCCAATCCATTCATTCCTGGTGACATGCGATTTCAGAACGAGGGCGCCGAGAATTGGCGTGAAGACGACATAGAGCCCAGTGAGAAATCCTGTGGTCGCGGCAGTTGTGAGGTGTAACCCAATCGTTTGAAATAGATAGCCAGAGCCCAAGAAGAGACCGAGGGCAAAACCTTTTTTCACCATCTCCGGAGAAATTTGAGTTAGCGACTGCGGTTGGATGATGATCAGCAACACAGTAGCGATGATGAATCGAGTAGCAAGGAAGTCATCGACGCTCTGCCCAGCCAAGGCATCTTTCATAAGGACAAATGAGGCTCCCCAGATGGCTGCGACCGAAGTGAGGGCAATCAGGGCAAAGATCTGAACTCTTCTTGTCACTGCATCTACCTAACTTAGCCGCGGAGTTTCTTGAGAATCTTTACCTCGCTGCCGTGCTCTGGCTCCTCGCCAGGGGTTTCCAGCACAAAGGGGACTCCTGCCATCGCAGGGTGTTCCATCAACATTTGAAAGGGCTTCTGACCGATGTGGCCTTCGCCAATCGATTGGTGCCGGTCTTTCAGTGCACCACAAATGTCCATGGAATCATTTGCGTGTACTAATTTGATCCGTTCTTTAGGGACATGCTCAAGTAGTCCGGAAAGCATTTGATCAATGCCATTCTTAGTAGTGATGTCATGTCCTGCCGCAAA
>CAZZFG010000171.1:0-2072 GCA_964653345.1 uncultured Bifidobacterium sp.
GTCGCATACACCTACGTATGGCGTCGTGGTGGATTGGAGTGGGACTAATGGGTCTTGAAGAGAAACTTCCGAGTGGGTTTGCACTTACCACTGTCGAGAAACTTGTTGGCTACATGCGCAAGAACTCGCTCTGGCCTGCGACTTTTGGTCTTGCTTGTTGCGCGATTGAGATGATGGCGGTCACCACTGGCCGTTACGACTTGGCGCGTTTTGGTATGGAAGTTTTCCGTGGCTCTCCTCGCCAAGCTGATTTGATGATTGTTGCTGGTCGAGTAAGCAACAAGATGGCGCCTGTACTACGTCAAGTTTACGATCAAATGTCTGATCCAAAATGGGTTATTGCAATGGGCGCATGTGCATCATCTGGTGGCATGTTCAATAACTACGCAATCGTCCAAGGCGTTGATCACGTTGTTCCCGTTGATATCTATCTTCCGGGATGCCCGCCGCGTCCTGAGATGTTGATGGATGCAATCATCAAACTTCACGAAGAAATCAAGGGCGCGAAATTAGGAATCAACCGCGCAAAGATCATCAAAGAAGTTGAAGCAGCTGCACTTGCAGCCAAACCAACCATTGAATTAAAAGGGCTGCTTGCATGAGCGATATTGCAAAGCAGAATATGAGCGCCGAGAGCACTGGCATGTTCGGTGTTGCTGGTTCTGGTGATACCTCCGGTTATGGTGGGCTACAGCGACGCAAGGTCCAGATCGGATCGACTGAGCGACCATTTGGTGGTTATTTTGATGATGTCGTTGATGGTCTAGAGCGCGCTTATCCTGGATTTAGTGATGCAGTCGAAAAAGTCGTTGTCGACCGTGGTGAATTAACGCTCCATGTCCGTCGCGAGAAATTATCCGAAGTGGCACTTGTACTTCGGGACGATCTCAAATTTGAAATGTGTTTAGGCGTGAGCGGTGCGCACTATCCCGATGAGAGCGGTCGCGAATTGCGTGCTCTCTATCCGTTACTTTCACTCACGCGTAACCAACGAATTCGCATCGAAGTTTCAGCTCCAGAAAGCGATCCACATATCCCTTCAGTAGTAGAGGTGTGGGCTGGCAATAACTGGCACGAGCGCGAGACGTACGACATGTTCGGAATTATTTTTGATGGCCATCCAGCGCTCACTCGAATCTTTATGCCCGATGATTGGAATGGTCACCCGCAGCGTAAGGATTACCCACTCGGCGGAATCCCAGTGGAGTACAAAGGGGCAACTGTTCCTCCGCCAAGTGATCGGCGGGTGTATCGCTAATGTCGCAGACTTACAACAGCCCGCGTGAGACAACCGAAGGTCGGATCTACTCCGTCACTGGTGGCGACTGGGACGATCTTGTTACAGAAATTGGTTCGACTCAAGAAGAACGTGTCGTGGTCAACATGGGTCCACAACATCCATCAACACATGGCGTGCTCCGTCTGATCTTGGAACTCGAGGGTGAGACAGTTACTGAAGCTCGTTGCGGAATCGGTTATCTCCACACTGGCATTGAGAAGAACACCGAATATCGCTCGTGGACACAAGGGGTCACCTTTGTCACTCGAATGGATTACCTCTCACCTATGTTTAACGAAGCTGCGTACTGCCTTGCAGTAGAGAAGTTGCTCGGCATCACAGATCAGATTCCCGAGCGCGCAACGTTGATCCGCGTCATGATGATGGAATTCAACCGAATTTCTTCGCACCTTGTCTGTCTTGGAACTGGTGGACTCGAATTAGGCGCAATCACGCCGATGTTCTTCGCCTTCCGCGAGCGCGAAATGATTCTTGACATCTTCGAAATGGCATCTGGCCTTCGCATGAATACCGCTTATATCCGCCCAGGTGGTTTGGCGAACGATCTACCTGAAGATGCGATTCCAAAGATTCGCGAAACTGTGAAGACAATTCGTAAGAATCTGAAAGACAACGAGAAGATGCTTGTTGGTAATTCCATATGGATGAAGCGCACCGCTGGTGTTGCCCACCTTGATCTCGCAGGGTGTATTGCTCTTGGCATCACTGGTCCGGTTTTACGATCAACTGGAATGCCATGGGATCTTCGGAAGACTCAGCCTTACTGTGGTTA
>CAZZFG010000172.1:0-2056 GCA_964653345.1 uncultured Bifidobacterium sp.
GAGACAGCGCCTACTCCGCTAATGAGCAATGCAGCGGCAACACCGGTGGCAAGAGCCTTGCGGCTGATGCCAAAGCGCTTACGAGTTTCTTGCATGTTGGTCCTTTCGTGATTTTGGTACATGGCTACTTCTTCTTCGCTGATGCTTTTTGCATAGCGGTGATCTGGGCTTGAATCTTGGCAAGCGTTGCAATCAACGTTGCTTGGGTGTCAAGAAGTTGTTGCAGTTGATCACCGAATGAGTCGATCAAAGTAGCTACAGCCGCCTGAAGGGTGGTTACCTGAGCTGCAAGCGCCTTGACGTTGTCATTCACTGCAGTTACTGAAGTCTTTACCTCAGTGACCGCTGTTTTAACTTCTGCGATTGCATCTGTTGTCGCATCAGCATGAGCTGCTGATGCACCAACACCACTGACAAGCAGTGCAGCGGCAATGCTGGCGGCAAACGCCTTGCGGGTTTTGCCAATCCGATTACGGGTTAATTGCATTGTGGTCCTTTCAGGTGGCCATCAGGTCACCAATTGATGAACTTCTGGTGGGGAATTTCTGAGGAGGTTACACAGGAAAGTGGCCTAGCTACTAGCTTTTACGAGGAGGGAGTTGGGGTATGACCAATATGTGTACTTCAGGCGGAATTAGATGAGAAAATGGTCAAAATGGTCATCTCGATTCCTTCGCCGATCGAAGGAATTTCTGCTGGTGGGGCGGGTCGGGCTCGAACCGACGACGACCGGATTATGAGTCCGGGGCTCTAACCAACTGAGCTACCGCCCCTTTGCTTAATCTACGCAACCCTAGGTTACCGGATGCTCTCTTTAGGGGCGCAGTCTCCGCGCTGCAGCAACAAACTCTTCGAGGGCAGCGCGGTTGATCTCCACGCCTAGCCCTGGCTTCTGCGGGATTGTCACCTTGCCTTCACTCATCGAAATCTCATCGACCACGAGGTGTTTGCGCAGCTCGGATTCACAGAGCGCAGGAGGTAAGAATTCAAAGAAGGGCATATGTGGCGTGACTGTTGCTAAATGCGCAGCAGCAGCAACCGAGATACCAGTCTTCCAAAGATGTGGCACGACCAATTTGTTATGTTCCTTTGCAAGGTTACAAACCTTGCGCGCTTCTGAAAGGCCTCCCACGCGCCCGATATCAGGTTGAACTACGCCGACATTTCCGTAACGAATCAGATCCTTGAATTCATAATGGGTGCTTAACCATTCACCTGATGCGATGCGGATCGGAGTATTAGCGACGAGCTCGGCCATCCCATCGAGATCATCGACCCATAGCGGTGTCTCTACGAAGAAGAGATCGAACTCTTGCCATGTGTTGATGGTCTTGATTGCTCGTGCAACTGAATCGAACGCGTATTGAACATCGACCATGATGGTGAAGTCTGGGCCGACGGCATTGCGCACCGCCTTGATGACCTCGGTCATCTTCTCGTCATCTTCGCGAATACCCATATTCGCATAGGGGCCTGAGAAAGTAGTCTCTAACTTCGCCGCACGGAACCCCATCTCTTTAGCGCTATGGGCCCACTTCACCATCGAAGTGAGGTACGCATCGAACGATGACACCTCTGGTTGGAGTGATGCATAGGCACCGAGGTGATCTCGAGATTTTTCACCTAGTAATTGCCAGACCGGTTTATTCGCAGCCTTACCCGCGATATCCCAAAGCGCCATATCGATTGCGCCCAAGGCATTAACGAGCGCGCCACGACGACCGGTCATTGCTGTTGCTTGATAGGCCTTCAGCCAGAGGCGTTCGATGTCGAGCGGATCTTCGCCAATGAATACAGAACCTAGACCTTGATCCATCGTGTGCGTGCCGGGCGCTTCAATACATTCCCGCGCAATCCACGGATTGAGGTCGGTCTCTCCAATTCCGACTATTCCCTCATCGGTAAAGACTTCGACGACTAAATCATCTTGCGCAGAACTTGTCGCCGCGATGTCGTAGTGCGGATCGAGCAATACATGGCATTGGATTTTGGTTATCTTCATTACGGCCTCCACGACCCGCCATCAGGAGTACGCGCAGTGGTCCAGAGTTTCGGC
>CAZZFG010000173.1:0-2022 GCA_964653345.1 uncultured Bifidobacterium sp.
TCGAAAAAGCTATCGCGGCGCAACCTGAGACTGCAGAGAAGGTTCGTAATGGACATCTTCCTGCTGCTGGAGCGCTGATTGGTGCGGTCATGAAAGAGACTAAAGGCCAAGCAGATGCCGCGCGGGTTCGCGAGCTTCTCCTTGGCCTATTAGGTCAGGGCTAATTAACGTTTAGTGGACTACTGCGCCACCTTCATTTTCGACTACTGCTTCTTTGCCGATGTTAATGAAGAGTGCCAGCACGATTGCGCCAACAACTAAGAGCGCAGCGCTCACCGTGAATGCCACCGTAAATCCGTGCGTCAATCCAAATGTTGGTAGTTTTCCTGGATTGCTCTTCATGTAGGAAGTTGCTGCAGTAGCGGCAACGGTATTAAGAAGTGCAGTACCAAGTGAGCCACCAACTTGTTGGCTGGTATTAATCAAGGCGCTTGCGATACCAGCATCCCTGTTGCCAACCCCATGGAGCGCAGTAGTAGAGATGGGGATGAAGACAAGTGCCATACCGCTACTCATGATCAATAGCGAGGGGAGTACGTGCGTGACGTAGGAAGTCTCTGGCGTAATTTGGGTCATCAACAACAATCCGACCGCAGCAGCAATTAACCCTGGAACCATCAGAGGACGTGGACCAACTTTTGGAAGTAGCTGCGAAGCAACACCTGCGAAGATGATGATTCCTGCGGTGAACGGCAAGAATGCAAAGCCAGATCGCAGTGGCGAATAACCAAGAACTGTCTGTAAGTAGATGCCAAGGAAGAGGAACATCGAGAAGAGGCCCGCGCCGACAACCAATGATCCAAGGTAAGAACCGCCGCGATTTCGCTCGCTAATAACGCGAAGCGGCATCAATGGATTCTTCACTTTCTTCTCGATAATGAAGAACGCAACGAGCAGAACTAGCGAAGAGATTAAGAAGACGAGCGTGATGGTTGCCGACCAACCTTTAGTTGCGGCTTCGTTAAATCCGTAAACGAGAGCAAATAGACCGGCACATGCAGTGAGCGTGCCTGGTAGGTCATAGCTATGGTCGCCACCAGCTTTTGATTCGTGCACATATTTAAATGCGAGCAAACCTGCAACGAGTGCGATTGGTGTATTCACACCAAGACACCAGCGCCAGGAGAAGTACTCAGTGAGCGTGCCACCGAGAATCAAGCCGATTGCTGCGCCACCGCCGGAGATCGCTCCATACACGCCAAATGCGCGAGCGCGCTCTTTGGGATCGGTAAAGGTAACGCTCACAATAGAAAGCGCCGCCGGAGCAAGCAGCGCACCAAATACGCCCTGCAATCCACGGGATGCAAAGAGCAGCCCTTGAGTTGAGGCGATGCCACCAAGCGCTGAAGCTGCAGCGAAACCAAGAAGCCCGATGATGAAGATCTTCTTTCGCCCGATGAAGTCAGCGATTCGACCACCTAGTAGCAGTAGAGATCCAAAAGCAAGGGTGTAGGCGGTAACGACCCATTGTTGGTTGGCATCGGTGATGCCTAGCTCAGCTTTTGCGCTAGGAATGGCGATGTTGACGATGGACGCATCGAGCACGACCATTAATTGGGCGATTGCGATGACAAAAAGGGTGCGCCATCTATCGGGGGCAGGGGCAGCAGTATTCTGATTCATTCTTCTCCAGGTGTATATCGATGGTAAATCCGAATGGGATTTAGCGAGGCATTATGCCGAGGTAACTACGGTAACAGCGTTTAGGGTCGCTTTCAGGGAGGCATCCCACGTAATATCGCCTTATGTCTAAGAATTCTGGCGATAGCTCCTCGCAAACACCTCGCAATCCGATGAAGCCGCGCTCTGGCACCGTCACAGATGGCATCGAGCGCGCACCCGCTCGCGGCATGCTCCGCGCAGTTGGAATGGGTGATGACGATTGGGTGAAACCTCAAATTGGTATCGCGTCCTCGTGGAATGAAATTACTCCGTGCAATCTTTCACTCGATCGCCTCGCAAAAGCGTCGAAAGAGGGAGTGCATGAAGCAGGTGGCTTTCCGCTTCAATTTGGAACCATCT
>CAZZFG010000174.1:0-1949 GCA_964653345.1 uncultured Bifidobacterium sp.
CGTAGGCTGGCTAAAGCGCTGCTCAGGTCGGCCGGGTAGGCGCTGGTAAAGCTCTGCTCCTGCCCAGTGCCTGGATGGGTAAAGGTGAGGCGGTGAGCGTGTAGCCACTGTCTGGTCAGCCCTAGCGCTTTCGCAAAAGTGGGGTCGGCGCCATACATCAGGTCACCAACGAGGGGGTGGCGAAGAGCTGCAAAATGGACTCGAATCTGATGAGTTCGCCCTGTCTCCAACTCCACCTCTACCAATGTGGCACCCGCAAAACTTTCGAGCGTTTGATAGTGCGTGATACTTGGTTTTCCATCGGCCACAACTGCAAATTTGAATTCATCCCGTGGGTGGCGATCAATTGGCGCATCAATCGTTCCGCGCGTTGGATCTGGATGTCCTTGCACAATCGCGTGATAAATCTTCTGCACTTGGCGCGAACGAAATTGCTCTTTGAGGGAGAGATACGCTCGGTCGGATTTGGCGACCACCATTAATCCTGAAGTGCCAACATCAAGTCGATGAACGATTCCAGCCCGTTCAGTAGGTGCCAGGCGTGAGAGCGAAATGCCGCGCGCGGTTAAAACGCCAACAACAGTTGGGCCGCTCCAACCGATTGATGGATGCGCTGCAACGCCAAGTGGCTTATCAACGACAAGAATGTCGTCATCGCTGTACACCACTTTTAATTCAGGAAGATCAGTTGTGTCTAGTTCGGCAACGCGACCAGATTCTTGAACAATGTCAATTTCAATTACATCACCTGCGGCCAATCGTGCGGATTTATCCACTCGTTTTCCATTTACAAAAATAGCGCCACGTTCAGCAGCTGCAGCGACCATCGTGCGTGAGAGTCCCAGTGCACGAGCCAGTGCCGCATCCACGCGTTCACCATCGAGCCCTTCTGGAATTTCTAACGTGCGCGTCTGCGTAATCTCTCCTGGATTTTTCGATTCGCTCACTGATCACCACCACTTTTGGAATACGTACTACCGCGCCATGAGAGTGCAGCCATTACTACAACAGAGAGCACGATCGCAGAATCGGCAATATTAAAGAGCGCCCAGTTTGGCAGGCCAATCCAATCGACTACATGACCTCGGAACGGGCCTGGATCACGGAAGACTCGATCGGTGAGATTGCCAATGACGCCACCGATTAAGCCACCCCATGGATAACTCCATGCGCGAATTGATACGCGCGGGCTACGAATAAATAAGTAGAGAAGAACGATGATACTTATGGCAGTAAGTGCGAAGGTTGCGCCGGTAAATGAGCTGAAGGCAGCGCCGGGATTACGCGCAAACTCCCATCGCAAAAAACGTCCAACAACATATTTAGTTGGCTCTCCCTCAAGAGTTTCGACCGCCCAAATTTTCGTGAGGAGATCGAGTAGATAAACGGCGAGCGCAATGCTGAAAATAATCCGCCGATACGAGGTGCGAATTAGCGTCGCTCCTCTTTCTGTTTACAGAGCATGCAGAGGGTTGCTCGCGGGAATACTTGAAGTCGCGCTTTTCCGATTGGGTTGCCGCAGAGTTCACATTTGGTGTAACTGCCTGCAGCAATACGAGCCAGCGCTAACTCAGTTTGCAAGACTAAATCTTGGGCGTTGTAAACAAGTGAGAGTTCGTGCTCCCGCTCAAAGGTTTTTGTTCCAGCATCGGCTTGATCATCACCGGCTCCGTCGGACGAATCCTGCAGCAACTCAGCAGCCTGCGCTTCAGCTGATGCAAGCTCTTGCTTGTAGGTGGCCAGATCCTTGGTCAACCGAGCCTTCATCTCTTTTAATTCATCCTTACTCCATGGATTCTCCGCACCAGAGACGATTAAGGGAGTGGGAATATCGCGAAGGGGTTTTAAGGCGTGCTTGCTCTTTCGTTCAATCTTTGGCGGTGGCGGAAGCAATAAACGTCTCTGGAAACCATCATTAGGCGTAGGCGTACTTGCACTGCCTGAGCTCG
>CAZZFG010000175.1:0-1903 GCA_964653345.1 uncultured Bifidobacterium sp.
ACCACTGCTTCGTCGCGATAAAGGCCCACGCCAATACGCTAACTCAAAGAGCTAGCGAATCGCGCGATTAATGGCAGAAACCACAGCCTTTAGCGAGGCGGTGGTGGTGTTTGGGTCGATTCCAACCCCCCACAGCACCACACCATCGATAGCACACTCGAGGTAGGCAGCAGCGCTTGCATCGCCACCAGCAGATAACGCATGCTCGTAGTAGTCGAGCACCTCTACCGAGATGCCATGTTTTTTCATCGCTGAGCAGAATGCAGCAATCGGACCGTTACCACTTCCCTCGAGGGAGAATTCCTTGCCGCGGTCAGTGATCGTCGCAACAAGCTTTACATCTTCACCAAGGGATGAACTAGTTGCGAGCCCCTTGAGGCGAAACCGTCCCCATTTCTGGGCATCTGCACTTTCAGTAGGTAGATACTCATCTTCAAAGACGCCCCACATCTCATCAGCAGTAACTTCGCCGCCTTGCTCATCGGTCTTCGATTGAATGACTTGGCTAAATTCAATTTGCAGACGTCGTGGCAAATCCAACGAGTGCTCATTCTTCATAATGTAGGCGACGCCACCTTTGCCGGACTGGCTATTGACTCGAATCACAGCTTCGTAGCTACGACCGATATCTTTCGGATCAATAGGTAGATAAGGAACGGCCCAGACCATCTGATCAATGGTCTTACCTGCGCTCTTTGCATCTCGATCAAGATGTTCAAAGCCCTTCTTGATGGCATCTTGGTGTGAGCCAGAGAAAGCCGTGAAGACAAGGTCGCCGCCATAGGGGTGGCGCTCTGGCACTCGAAGTTGATTGGCATATTCAACAGTTCGCCTGATCTCAGCGATGTTTGAGAAATCAATCATTGGATCGACGCCCTGACTTAGGAGATTCAATCCGAGAGTGACGATGCAGACATTTCCAGTTCGCTCACCATTACCAAATAACGTGCCTTCAATTCGATCAGCGCCTGCCATATATCCAAGCTCGGCTGCAGCGACGCCAGTACCTCGGTCGTTATGTGGGTGCAGGCTCAGCACGACGCTGTCGCGATAAGCGAGATTACGAGACATCCACTCAATGGAATCGGCATAAATATTTGGAGTTGCCATCTCGACGGTGGCAGGCAAGTTAATAATCGTCTTCCATGACGGCGTTGGTTTCCAGATGTCGTTGACTGCATCGCACACTTCGAGCGCGTATTCAAGTTCGGTTCCTGTGTACGACTCCGGGGAGTATTCGAATGAGACGTTTGTACCTTTTACAGAATCAACTAATTTCAAACAATACTCGGCGCCATCTGTTGCGATCTTCTTGATTCCCTCTTTATCTTGACCAAAAACCACGCGACGTTGCAACGTCGATGTGGAGTTGTAAAGGTGAACGACCGCATGCTTTGCACCCTTAATCGATTCGAAAGTTCTATCGATAAGGTGAGTGCGAGCTTGGGTTAATACTTGAATGACTACATCGTCCGGAATCAAATCCTCTTCGATAATCTTGCGGACAAAATCAAAATCGGTCTGGCTTGCGCTGGGAAAGCCCACTTCAATCTCTTTGTATCCCATTTCGACTAAGAGCTTAAACATCGCCAATTTGCGCGGCGGATCCATTGGGTCGATAAGCGCTTGATTGCCATCGCGTAGATCGACTGAGCACCATTGCGGGGCTTTAGTGATCTGCTTATTGGGCCATGTGCGATCTGGTAGATCAATTGGCGTGAAGGGCTGATAACGGTGGATAGGTGAATTGCTTGGTTGTTGCTTTGGAAAGTTCATCTCGTTGCTCCTAAAAGTCGATAACTCAGAAAATCGAAGTTGGCTGGAATTGCCGGCACGACCTTTACCCGCGAGAGGGGCTCCGGCTAGTTGGCCCCTTCGCGGCAGCTAAGGAGGAGGCTGCCTA
>CAZZFG010000176.1:0-1897 GCA_964653345.1 uncultured Bifidobacterium sp.
ATGGAAAGAAGATCACCACTTGGCGTGAAGTTGGCTCGGCTATCAGGAGCGGCGCAGATAAAGCGCTCACCTTCACGGTCCTTCGCGATGGCGAACGTCTTGATATTACGGTTACTCCAACCCGCTATCGAAGTGGCGCGGAAAGTGTTGGAATCATTGGTGTGATGAGCGAGCGTGAAAATAAAAGGTACCCACTTCACTCCGCAGTTGCGGCATCGCTGCGCGAGGGGAGAGATATCGCAGCAGGGAGCTTGCGCGCACTAGTCGCGCTGCCCAGCAAGATCCCAGCTCTCTTTGGCGCAACTTTTGGTGGCGAGCAGCGCGATCCTGAAGGGTTGGTAGGTGTAGTTGGCGTAGCTCGGGTCAGCGGAGAGGCGGCATCGAGCGAAGGTGGTTCGCTCACCGAAAAAATCGGGTTCTTCCTCCTGATTATCGCCAGTCTCAATATCTTTGTCGGAATATTCAACCTTATTCCGTTACTACCGCTCGATGGTGGCCACATGGCTGTTGCGCTCTTTGATGGGTATCGACGCTCGCGCGCGAGAAGGCGCGGCTTACCAGAACCTGCCCCCTTCGACGTGACGAAATTGATGCCCATCACAGTGGTAGTCATTGCGGTGCTTGCAACGCTGTCGATATTGCTGCTTTTCGCAGATATCGTCAATCCAATTCGACTCAATCAGTAGCCTCCAGTAGCTAGGCGAATTTTCCGCTTCTACGGCAAGATAGGGCCATGGTTGATCTCGGAATGCCAGCGCCGCTACCCGCACCTCTAGCGCCTCGCCGTTACTCTCGGCAGATAAAGCTCGGGTCAGTGCTTGTCGGTGGCGGAGCGCCAGTGAGCGTGCAATCGATGGCAACGACTTTGACTGCAGATGTCAACGCAACGTTGCAACAGATTGCCGAGCTCACCGCATCTGGTTGTCAGATAGTTCGAGTTGCTGTGCCGAGTCAAGATGATGCAGATGCGCTCGCCGCGATTGCCAAGAAATCTCAGATTCCCGTCGTAGCGGATATTCACTTCCAACCAAAATATATTTTTGCGGCAATCGATGCCGGGTGCGCTGGAGTTCGTGTCAATCCTGGGAATATCAAGCAGTTCGACGACAAAGTGAAAGAGGTCGCGAAGGCTGCCGGTGATGCAGGAATCCCGATTCGGATTGGCGTCAATGCAGGATCACTTGATCCTCGACTCTTGAAGAAGTATGGAAAAGCGACCCCTGAAGCGTTGGTGGAATCTGCGCTTTGGGAATGTTCATTATTTGAAGAGCACGGTTTCACAGATATTAAAATTTCGGTGAAGCATCACGATCCGGTGACGATGGTTCAGGCTTATCGTCTTCTTGCGAGTAAGTGTGATTATCCGCTCCATTTAGGGGTCACCGAAGCTGGACCACTCTTCCAGGGAACCATTAAGTCTGCAGTCGCATTCGGCATCCTGCTTGCTGAGGGAATCGGCGACACTATTCGCGTCTCGCTCTCTGCCCCACCTGTTGAAGAGGTGAAGGTAGGTATCTCTATCTTGGAATCTCTTAACTTGCGCCAACGTAAACTCGAGATCGTCTCGTGTCCTTCATGTGGTCGTGCTCAAGTTGATGTCTATACCCTCGCGGAAAAAGTACAGGCAGGTTTAGAGGGAATGACTGTTCCACTACGTGTTGCTGTTATGGGCTGCGTGGTGAATGGACCAGGCGAAGCTCGCGAAGCTGATCTTGGTGTCGCATCCGGCAACGGAAAAGGACAGATCTTTGTCAAGGGAGAGGTCATCAAGACTGTTCCTGAAGCCCAGATTGTCGAAGTTCTCATCGAAGAGGCGATGCGCCTTGCAGAAGAGATGGAGAGCTCGGGAGCTCCAGTCGTCGAAGTTCGATAATCGATTACGGTGTTAGAGACGCTT
>CAZZFG010000177.1:0-1896 GCA_964653345.1 uncultured Bifidobacterium sp.
ACCCTGCTAACTTATAAATCCCTGAGTCTCTTACCTAACTACCAATGAGGAGAATGCGATGAAGTTTGCCCGTCTCGGCGCTATCGGCCAAGAGAAGCCCGCTGTAATGGTCTCTGAGAGCGAAGCGGTCTTTGTAGACCATCTGATCTCAGACTGGAACCGAAGTGAGCTTGAGAAAGGCGCAATCGCCAAGGTGGCAGCCGCTGACCTATCTGGCCTGCCCCGAGTAAAGGTTTCGGATTACCGAATCGGCTCCCCGTTGGCTCGACCAACCAACATCATCTGCGTGGGCCTCAACTACGCCAAGCATGCTGCTGAGTCAGGCATGACTCCGCCACCAGAGCCTGTCGTCTTCACCAAGGCCCCCGATACAGCGATCGGTCCAAATGATGACATCGTCATCCCGCCCAATAGCGAGAAGACCGATTACGAAGTAGAGATTGCAATCGTCATCGGCAAGAAGGCTTCCTACATTTCCTCAGTTGACCAAGCTCCTGATTACATCGCTGGGTACACCATCAGCCAGGATGTCAGTGAGCGCCACTGGCAGATTGAGCGCGCTGGTCAATGGACTAAAGGAAAGTCATTCCCCACATTTAATCCATTTGGGCCAGTAGTCGTGACTTCAGATTCTTTCGATCCACACAACGTGCGCGTCTGGTGCACCGTTGATGGTGAGAAGCGTCAAGATTCTTCAACAAGCGATTTGATTTTCGGAATTAATCACATTGTTTGGTACATCAGTCAATTCATGGAGCTCCATCCTGGTGACATCATCAACACCGGAACACCTGAGGGCGTTGGTATGGGCTTCAAGCCAGAGAAGTACCTACGTGCCGGCCAAACAGTTGTCACCGGAATCGAAGGCATCGGTCAATTCACCAACAAGGTGATTGCCCACAAGTAATAGCTAGCTGATATCGCCCGCGATAATCACATTCTCCAGGCTCTTGCCTTGAGCTAAACGAGCCAACTGCGCTTCGACCAATCGACGCGCTCTTGGCTCGAATGCTGATGTATTTCCACCAACATGAGGTGCGATTAATACGCCACGAGCGCTCCAGAGTGGATGACCTGCCGGTAGCGGTTCTGGATCAGTGACATCAAGCGCTGCGGTTATTCGACCTGAATTCAACTCAGCAACGAGAGCATCGGTGTCGACGATGCCACCGCGCGCCACGTTCACTAGGAGCGCGCCATCCTTTAATAACGCAAGGCGCTCTTTGTTAAACATTTTGCGCGACTCATCATTAAGCGGCAAAATCAAAATAACCACATCAAAAGTTGGCAGATGGCTATCTAAATCTGCGATTTTGAGCGCGCCATCATTTCCAGAGCGTGAAAATGGCACAACAGTTACATCGAAACCAGAGAGATTGCGTGCAACTGTCTTGCCTATCGATCCATAACCGATAATTGCGACTTTCTTATCATTGATTGATTGTTGACGACTATGCACCCACTGGCCTTTATCTTGATTACGAACAAACTCCGGGAAGCCACGAAGCGATGCGATAGCAAGCCCAACTGCAAGTTCGGCGGTTGAGGCATCGTGAATTCCACGTCCGTTACATAAAGTCATCCCTGGGCGTGTGAATTCGATTGCATCTTCATATCCCGCATTTGGCACCTGGAGCACTTTCAAGTTTGGCATCTTGCGCGAGTATTCCAGCGCAGTCCGTCCGCCCATGTAACTAGGAACGTAGAAAGAAATATCGCTGAGCTCTGCTTCGCTTGCACTTGCTAGATCGGTGTTGGCAGGCGAACGTAACGTAAAACCGGCGGGCACCACCAAGTCATCCCATTGCGCCCAGACTGTTAGCTCTCGTGTTTGGCTCATGACTGAAGCGCTTTCTGAAACTTCTTGTTGATATCAAGAGGGATCTCGATTACCTC
>CAZZFG010000178.1:0-239 GCA_964653345.1 uncultured Bifidobacterium sp.
CTCAGCAGAGCAGCTGACAATGTCGAAGCAACTACGCTTCGAATATTCAATTTCATAAATCCTCCAATAATAAATAGGCAGTCTTTTAACTGCTTGTTCGTTTGTAATGGGTTGTTCTGTAAACCTTGCGCAGGCACGTTGCGTGAGACTATTGAGAAAAGTAGAAATACCGCTACCTGAATTGACCCAATGACCGAACATTGACCGGATATTTCAGAGAACTTATTTTTCAAAATTTA
>CAZZFG010000178.1:249-1893 GCA_964653345.1 uncultured Bifidobacterium sp.
CTATCCGCTGAGCTACAGCCACACGCGAGCGGAAATGTAGGCGTGTGGCCTGGTATGTAATCGCAAAAAATTATTAGCTGTGAGTTGTAATCAGCTGTGGAGGGTAAAACGATTTACCCAAGCGAATGTAATTTAAGTTTGATGCCCGTCCATACTCCCAAGAAAACGGCCGCAAAGAAGATCCACCCCGACAGAGCGAACGCCTGTGTGCCAGAGAGCAGCACTCCTATCGTGCAACCAAGTGAGATCATCGAACCAAAGCCCAAGAAAACACCACCAATTAGCGCGGTACTCGCGTTTACGGGTGTAATGGCAGAGAGTTTAAATCGATTCCCTGCAATTGCTGCAGCTAATGATGCACCAATAAGCCCAATCACCAGCCAACCATTGTTGGTGATTACTTCAGAGATAACAGCGATACATCCTGCCATTTTGTCGAGGCCGTTTAACGTCTCTGGACCAATGCCATTATCCAGTGACAAAGTGCGCGCGGTCGTACTGATCTGCCGAGTGACGCCAAGTGGTTCTACTCGAAGATAAGCGATTGTTCCAATGGCGCCGACAAGAGCACCTGTCACTAGCGGATTCCATCGTTCAAGAATGAGTTTCTGATGAATCGAGCGAAGCGAGACCTTCGATGAACGTTCGCCTGAAATTGGTTCTGAGTTGACGCCTTTCTTAATGGCAAGCGCTGCGAGAATAGTGACAACGACCAAAGTGAGAATGAGCGAACCGGCATATCCAAAATTATGTGGTAGCCAAATTGTTGGCGAATCAGAGATAAAATTTAGGTAGATTGGATTCCAGAGTACAAATGCAACAGCGAAACCAACCAATGTGCCAAGGAGCGCGGGAATTGCGCGCAAATATCCTTGACCGACTCGATAGAGATGGCCACTGATGCACGCGCCAGAGAGAGCCATGCCGATACCAAAGAGAAATGCGCCAAGTGCGAGCGGGATACTCGCTGGACCGATATGTGCCAAAGGCGGCAGTCGATCAGTTGATGTGTTCGGTAGGAACTGGCCAAAGACAATCGCGTACCCAATTGCGCCAACAGCGATTGCCGCAAAGACCGAGAGCAATCCGGTGGTGTTCTTATCTTCGATGCCATCCCGAAAAATGCAATAGAAGCAGAAGCGGCCACGTTCAAGAACGATGCCCAAGCTGATTCCGATTAGTAAAGAAATCGGCGCGGCGCTCGCACCCTCCTTAGTCGAGAGGAAATACGCAAGAGCAAGGAGGGCAGCGAGAATGACCGCAGAGGCGATAGTTCGGAAACTATCGCCTCGCGTCCACTTGATATCGGTGGCGATTACGCAGCTCCCCAAATAGTCCCTGCATTGTTAACAATCGGCACTCCTACGGAATTGCCGTACTCAGTCCAGGATCCGTCGTAATTCTTGACGTTGTAACCAAGAATCTCACTAAGAACGAACCAGGTGAGTGAGGAGCGCTCTCCGATCCGGCAGTAGGTGATGATGTTCTGCTTACCATCTACCCCCTTCTCTGCGTAAAGCTTCTTCAGGTCAGCGACAGACTTAAACGTTCCATCAGCGTTCACATTTGAACCCCATGGCACGTTAATCGCTCCAGGAATGTGCCCAGCTCGGATTGCTAACTCTTGGAATCCTGCTGCAGCAA
>CAZZFG010000179.1:0-1854 GCA_964653345.1 uncultured Bifidobacterium sp.
ACCCGATGCGCATCTAACGCCCACGTTCCCACTTCAAGCGCCGTTAAAGCAAAGTTAGCTTTCATGTTGGTGATCTCATCGCGCGGCACTAATGCATATGGACCACCGATTACGTCAGTTTTCCCAGGAGCTTTGAAGAGCGCCACCTCGCTGCTGGCATCTCGTACCTCTACTCGCAAGGTAAAGCGCATTGAGTTGAGGAAGGTAAGAAGAGGTTGATGGGTAGCGATTTCAGTGAAGATATAAAGCGTTGCGCCATCATCGATAAGTAAGAGAGGGAATTCCACGTGCCCTTGAGGATCGAGGATATACCCGCTCTTCCACTCCCCAGCCGGTAGATGTTCCACATCTTGTGTGCACAGTGAGTGAATCCACGTCAGGCGATCTGGTCCGGTAATCGCAAGTGAGGGCAGGTGGCCTAAATTTGCGAAAGCTCTTCCCTCTTCTAGTGCTCGTTGTTCTTTCACTGGCTCACCAAAATGCCAGACAGCACCCACATCAGGGCCGGCGTCAACGAATACTGCGCTCATAACTCTTCAGAACACTTAGTGCATTTTCCATAGACTGCAAAGTGGGTGACGTCAGTTTTAAATCCGTAATCATCAGAGAGCGCATTGACAAATGTCGCCGCAGTTTCAATAGGCGCTTCACCTACGCTGCCACATTTCCCGCAGACTAAATGGAGATGATTCACCTCTTCAGCCGCATGATAGGTCGCACCACCATGTCCTAAATGGGTATGGAGCACTAACCCAACATTCTCAAGCGTCTCAAGATTTCGATAGACCGTGGAGAGGTTGATACTCGGATGCGTGCGATGAATGTATTGCGCAATCTCTTCTGGAGTTGCGTGTCCAAGCGCCCGAACTGCAGTTAACACTAATTCACGTTGTGGAGTTAAACGGAGCCCACGCTCACGAAGTTCATCTCTCATAGGAGAAGACTAGAGTGAAATTGTGAGATCTACCGCGCGGCCATAAGCGGCACTTGCACTTGCCTGGCCAGTTGCACCGGGCACGAGCGCGCGCACTGTCCAATCCCCTGGTGCAGCGAAGAATCGAAATTGCCCCGCATCATTGAGCGGCACCTCAGCGACGAATTCGCCATCGCTATCAAGAAGTCGAACGTAGCCAGTTTGCGCAGGGGCGCCATTAGGGACTGAGTCAGAGGAACCTTCGCGGAGCACTACGCCTTGAATCACTGCTTGCTTAGTGAGATCAACTCCGGCGAGATCTGGCCCGCCGGGAGTTGCACCACACGTTCTCATGCGCCGACTTCGATTGGCGCACCCACCAATGAACCGTATTCGGTCCATGATCCGTCGTAGTTCTTCACATTCTTTAGATTGAGCAACTCATGGAGAACAAACCATGAGAACGCAGAACGCTCGCCGATTCGGCAGTAGGCGATTGTCTCTTTGGAGAAATCAACGCCTGCTTTCTTGTAAAGCTCGGTGAGCTCTGCATCGCTCTTAAATGAGCCATCTTCATTCGCAGCTTGTGACCACGGAATGTTCTTCGCTGTTGGGATATGTCCTGCAACTTGTCCACCTTCCTGAGGCAGATGTGCCGGGGCAAGCAATTCGCCCTTGTACTCCGCAGGAGAACGGACATCTACGATGTTCTTAGCACCGATTGAACTGATTACTTCGTCGCGGAATGCACGGATGGTGAGATCCCGCTCCTTTGCAACGTAGCGAGTTGGTGTAATTGCTGGCACATCTGTGGTGAGCGCACGACCTTCGAGCTCCCACTTCTTCCGACCACCATCAAGTAGTCGAACATCTGCATGGCCATAAATCTTGAAGTACCAGTACGCATAGGTAGCAAACCAGTTGTTATTGCCACCATAAAG
>CAZZFG010000180.1:0-1828 GCA_964653345.1 uncultured Bifidobacterium sp.
TTTTCGCAAAGTCATCACTCTTGCTCGCTGACCTCGGACCAGATGCGGTTCGCCACCAAGCGATGACCTTCGAGCGATTAGTTGTCGGTCAGATCATGGAGACCGAAGGACCGCAAGGTGGCGAAGATCGCTTGGCGCATTACATCAAGGTTGTCACCGAGAAAACTGGCTCACTCTTCGGCCTTTGTGCTCGTTATGGTGGATATCTCTCTGGCACAAAACCTGAGATCGTCGAGACGTTAGTGCGCTTTAGTGAAGAACTTGGCATTGCATTTCAACTCGCTGACGATGTGATTGATATTGAGAGCTCATCGAATCAATCAGGGAAGACGCCGGGAACAGATCTTCGAGAGGGCGTGCCAACTCTTGTTACATTATTAGTACAGCAGATGGGATTGGCTACCGATGCTCGATTACTTCAATTGCTATCGGGCCCAATACTTGATGAGAGCGATGTCGAGTTCGCACTCCAAGCGCTTCGCGAGCATGAAGCGCTCCACGAAGCAAAGCGAATAACAATGCAATATGCCGAGAGTGCACGTAAGATGCTTTCGGCGCTACCGCTTAATGGCACCACAGAAGGGCTGCTAGGCCTGTGTGATGCCCTGGTCTCCAGGTCTGCCTGATCGCACCATATCGGTGGCCAAGACGCTTAGCGCTAACCAAATCGTAAGAAAGCCAATCCAGCGCGAGCCTGACATTTGTTCATGATTGATGAAGACTCCGACGAGGAACATAACCGTTGGCGTGATGTACTGCATCAAGCCCAAAGTCGTTAGTGGGAGACGGACTGCTGCGTTATTAAAAGCGAGCAGCGGTAATACAGTTGCAAAACCTGCAGTTGCCAGCCCAAGTGAGATCCATAATCCGTTACCAAATTGCGCATCGCCTTGTATTTCAAGACGTGTTAAGTAAAAGATGGTGGGAAGCGAGGCGAAGATTGTTTCGATAGCAAGACCAATCAACGGATCAACCTTCAATTTCTTCTTAATAACGCTGTAGAGACCCCAGGTGCAAGCAAGGCCAAGTGCAATGAGTGGCAACTGGCCATAGTCATAGGTGAGCGCGATGACTCCGATAGCTGCGATTGCCACGGCTAGCCATTGGAGTTTTCGCATCTTCTCGCGAAGGATGATGACCCCAAAAGCAACGTTCATCAGCGGGGTGATGTAGTAACCCAGAGACGATTCGACAATTCGATCGACTGTCACCGACCAGATATAAATTGCCCAGTTACCAGAGACCAATCCTGCGGTAAGTGCAAGTAACAAAAACATTCGTGGGTTGCGAAGAATTCGTAGCGCTTCTTTGAGTTCATGGCGAAATGCAAGTGCTGCCCAACAGACGACAAGTGACCAGATGGCGCGGTGCGAGATGATTTCAAAGGCGCTCGCCTGGCGCATCCAGCCCCAATAGATTGGTAGCGCTCCCCAGATGATGTATGCGAACAAGCCATAGAGCAGCCCACTCTGTTGTTTGTTCACTGGAGCAACCCTCGGTTATCGGTAGTTGGTGAATTGTGGGGCGAAATCCCAGGTCTCTGCTTTGACTAGCGCAATTGCTTCCTGCAGGTCATCACGGCTCTTCGAGGAGACGCGCAGCTCGTCACCTTGAATCTGCGTCTTGAGCGACTTTGGACCGCTATCACGGAGGAATTTTGCAAGCTTCTTAGCATTCTCTGTTGAGATGCCTTCTTTGATTTTGACATTGATCTTAAATAATTTTCCGGAAGCTTGTGGCTCACTAGCATCAAGATGCTTTAGCGAGACGCCGCGCTTTACACATTTCTCCTTGAAGACATCAAGTGCAGCCTTAGCGCGCTCTTCGC
>CAZZFG010000181.1:0-1826 GCA_964653345.1 uncultured Bifidobacterium sp.
TCACCGGCGTAGATTGGAGTAGTCAGCGCCATTTGCAGCCGCTCTGAGAGTTCTGTGGCACCTGCACCTTGCCGTTGAACCACGGCCGCAAATTCATCTCCACCCAAGCGAGCCAAGTAGCTTCCTGCTGGTAGTACCGCCCGGAAGCGATGGGCAACCTCACGAAGGACCTGATCTCCGGCGCTATGTCCGTAGGCATCATTGATCGTTTTGAATTTATCAAGGTCCACCAATAGCAGCGACCACGATCCATCCAATGGCAATTGCTTAAGGCGGTTGAAAAACTCCCGCCGATTGCCCACTCCAGTTAATTCATCGGTCACCGCGAGCTCTTTATGAATCTTTCCCTGCTCTGCTTCTTCAAGAGCCAGCGCCATTCGACTGAATGCAAGAAGTAGCGTGATGATTGAAGGCATGAGAACCAACTGTGAATTGTTGTTGGGGTGAATTGAATACCAACCAAGAATTGAAAGCGAGAGTCCAAGCGCGAGAAAGACCGGAGGGTAGGTATTTAACTCTCGAGTTCTAATCTGATTGTGATTGAGCTTTGGGTGCGTTGCGCAAAGCAAAAGCGCAAGAAGCCACCCCTCGTCCACGAGTCCACCAACTGCGTAAAGATCATTACTAAATAACCAGAGATATCCAATATCGCTAATAGTAAAGATTACGATTGCACCCATCAGTAAGAAATACTCTCGTGACGTTCCCATACGAATACCCACCAAAGTGAGTGATGCAATCAAAAGTAGATCTCCAATGGGATAAAGAGTGAGTAGAAAGACTTCTGCTGAAGAGCGTGCATTAGATGTTGCCGACAACGCTAAGGTCGTTAATAGGGAAGATATCCCGAGTGTGATAATCAATGAGTCAAGAATTTGTGATTTAGTAAGCGCTTTAAACTGTTGACTTCTCAATATATAGAAGAAGAGCAAAGGGTAGATCATGACGTAACCCAGTCCACCCCACAGCGATGTTGCCACCGACAATTTGAGAATTGCAGAATCTGAGATGCTCGAGAAGATCGAACCAATGGTCCAAGAGGCAATAGCAAGCGCAATGAGCCGCTGCTTTTTGAGTAGCAGCCAGAGCGCGGTGAGAATCAAGATGGCGTTATATAGGAGGATGTCCCAGAAGAAGGAGCTATCTGGCTGCGCAACGGCAATAACAAGATGGAGTAACCCCGCGAAAAAAGGCGTAAAACGTGCGAGCTGCGAAAAGTGGGGCATAAGTGAACGGTAGGGGAGTATTTGCTGAGAGTGAAGGGAAATCTCGCCTTTGGTAGTACAGATAGGGCAAACTGGGCGTATGGAAATCAATAGACGTAATTTTTTATGCGGCTCACTGTTAACTGCACTTGGTACCAGCAGTACTTTGGTGGAGAGCGCTCAAGGTGCGACGGGAGTGAAGAAACTTTCGGATGGGTCAGTTGAAGTGACGATTGCTTCGGTGAAATCTCTTGCGAAGGTAGGCGGAGTCGCGCTGCTTGGTGATGTCAATGGTGCGCCAACTGCGCTTGTTCGTACCGGTACCACGAAATATATCGCATTAGATTTGCGGTGCACCCATGCTGGCGTCACGGTTAAACCAAAAGCTGGTGGTTTCTATTGTGATCCGGCACAGCGTGGACACGGTTCAGCTTTCACAAAAGCTGGTGCAGTGAGCCAAGGTCCAGCAGATATGCCATTAAATCGGTTGACTGCAACAGTCAAAGGTAAGAAAGTGATTGTTGCTTAAATTCCAACAGTGCATGCGAGGTCGCGCACAGTTAGCGCCATCTCATACATATCTTTCGACGTTCTAGATAACTTATCGAAAGTATCGAGCAG
>CAZZFG010000182.1:0-1824 GCA_964653345.1 uncultured Bifidobacterium sp.
CCAAGTCATCGACCCACACTTCTACATTCCAGGTATCGGTCACTTCACTCCATATTTATGGTTGGTTGAATCAATTGCGTGGTTGACCGGAATTGGCATCGTTGCTCTTATTGGAATTCGCCAAGTTACGCGATTGAAGAATCGAGGGCGCCGCTCACGTTTCTACGGTTCGGGGAGCTGGAAGGCGTATTACGTAGAGGCAACTATCCTCGCGATTGTCTTCTGTGTCATCGCACTACGCGGATTAGAGGGAGCACTTGAAGGTGTGACAGGTTGGAGCGCGCAGTACCCGCTCACTAGTTTTGTGGTCGAAGTTTTTAATGGTCAATCTAAGGAGGCGATTGAGAATCAAATTATTTTCGTTGCTTTTGCGAAAATAATTGTCTCGATGACGTGGTTTGTTGTTATCGCACTTAATCTCACGATGGGTGTGGCCTGGCATCGCTTTCTTGCGTTCTTTAATATTTATTTCAAGCGAAATGCAGATGGCAGCAATTCCCTTGGACCTGTTCCAGAGATGCTCTCGCATGGAAAGCCAATCGATTTTGAGGATCCCAAAGATGATGATGTTTTTGGTATCGGTAAAGCCGCGGACATAACCTGGAAAGGGTTACTCGACATGGCAAGCTGTACCGAATGCGGACGCTGCCAGTCGCAATGTCCCGCATGGCACACGGAAAAGCCACTTTCACCGAAGTTGTTGATTATGGCGATGCGCGATCACGCTCTCACTAAAGTAGAGAGTGATGCTCCGATTGTTGCGCTTGATGGGCCGATAACTCCAGACGTGCTTTGGTCCTGCACGACGTGTGGTGCTTGCGTTAATGAGTGCCCAGTGGATATCGAACATACCGACCACATTATTAATATGCGTAGATTCCAAGTATTGATCGAATCAGAGTTCCCAAGCGAACTTGGAAATACTTTCAAGAACTTAGAAAAAGCAGGAAATCCATGGGGCGCTAATCGTGCAGATCGAAATGCATGGATCGCCGAATGTGATTTCCCGATTACCGTGCTCGAAGGAGAGATCCCTGATGATGTGGAGTATCTCTTCTGGGTTGGATGCGCAGGCGCATACGAGGAGCGCGCGAAGAAGACGACGAAGGCAGTTGCGGAACTTCTCTACAGAGCCGGTGTAACTTTTGCCGTACTTGGTAAGCGTGAGACATGTACGGGAGATCCAGCGCGCCGAGCTGGAAATGAATTCCTCTACCAAATACTTTCTCGAGAGAATATCGAGACGTTGCAAGAGACTTTTGGAACGCGCGGTGTAAAGAAGGTAGTGGTCACATGCCCACATTGCTTTACAACTATCGGTCGTGACTATGCGCAAAGTGGATTTGAGCTAGAGATGGTTCACCACACACAACTACTCAATCAATTAGTACGCGACGGGAAGTTAACACCAGTCACGCAGGCGCAAGAGAGCGTGACGTATCACGATCCGTGTTACCTCGGTCGTCACAACGAGATTTACCAACCGCCACGAGAGCTACTTGAAGCAACCGGTGCGCAATTTGTTGAGATGCCTCGAAATAAGGATCGCTCTTTTTGCTGTGGTGCTGGTGGTGGCCGGATGTGGATGGAAGAGAAGCTTGGTTCGCGGATCAATCTCAACCGAGTCGATGAGGCCATCGAAACTGGTGCAGATCAGGTGGCCGTGGCCTGCCCCTTCTGCCGAGTGATGGTCAGTGATGGCATGAGCGCTCGCCAAGCTGATGTGGAAGTGCTGGATGTTGCCCAACGCCTACTGAAGGTCCTGCCCAGCCGGGAATAACCGGCGCCTGCCTTGCGTTCTCCCTCATAGGAAAAGTTGAGTCG
>CAZZFG010000183.1:0-1809 GCA_964653345.1 uncultured Bifidobacterium sp.
GATTGGTCGATGAATGATTGCATTGAGGAGATTAATGTCTACGACCAAGAGGGAAAAGAACTTGGCTCACTCACTTACGTGCAAGAGCCAGGTTTTGATCCTTATGATGTAAAACAAAACTGGTCGCAAGCGCTGGATAGTCAAAGCGCGGGTTTAGTCGATAACTACCCAGACTTCAGCAATGCGGAGACTGCATGGACCAAGGGATGGTGGCAGTTACCAAAGGGCATAACGCTCTCTAATGGAAAGAATCTTGTGAACGCAAATGTCGCTCGAATGTTGAGCGCTGTGCAAATGAACATCTCACCGCGTGACATGGAACAGGGAGTGTCACTTCCGGTCGGCGTTTACTTTGAGGCTGTTTTGAAATCAAAGAATTTAAAGAAGTATGCTCGCTGGGTAACGAGTAATGGGAAGAATCCGAGCGTTATCTTCAAGGACGATGGCACAATCCTTGTCAGGGGAATCACAACTAAATTCCCTAATCCTGGAAAAGCTGGCTGCGAAAAATTAGTTTTAGGCAATAAAGAAAAGGCTATTTCGTCTGCTGCATTTGTCGCGGTCAATCTATCCACGGCATCAGATTACGAGAGCGTTAATTACACCTCAGTGCCGGGTGAGGTAATTCTTGGTACAAATGGTTGGTGGTGTTTAGGCGGCATCAAATGGGATGCCAAAGAGCGACAGATAACTGTTGAAGTTGCTGCGCCACATTATTTTGAGGATGGCATCACTGAGGTTGATGGTTGGCTTGAATTAAAGTTAAAGGGTGCGCTGGTCAAACATTGGTGGGGGATATCGCCTCAGGATGCAACTGGTTATGCTCGAGTGGAACTTCTCTACAGCGATGGTTCGACAAAGATTGCCACCGTCAGCGCTAAGTATGTTCCTGAGTTTGATTGGATCGATCTTCGTGCATATGGCTTTACCTATTCGAATCCAGTTTTAAAGATAACGCTCAAGAACCCTTCTGATACAGAGGCTAGCGGTAAGCCGGCATCCAAGGTAGTTGTGCAAAAGATGATTACATGCTTCAAAGGAAAGAGTGTAAAGAAGGTTCAAGCGAAGAGTTGCCCAAAGGGCTATAAGAAAAAGTAAGTGCGCTACTACTAGTCGTTGACGACTGGGCACGTAAGCGTGCGAGTTATCCCTGGCACTGCCTGCACCTTCGCAAGAATCGTGCGACCAAACTCCTCCATCGAGCCAGCTTCAGCGCGCATGATGACATCGTATGGACCACCAACGCCTTGAGCGATATTGACCCCTGGAATAGCGCCCACTGCTTTTGCGACAGCTGCTGCCTTTCCCACTTCAGTTTGAATGAGGATGTAGGTCTGGATCGACATGGTATTTCGCCCCTTTTGCTGTGCTGATGTGGAGCAAAGGTAGCGCAGGATAGGCTCGGGCGGAAAGTTAGTTTTATTGCGGCTCAGGAAAGCTGGAGGAATCCGTGCGGGTAGGAGAGATGGGTGAAGAGGCGCTCATTGCCGCCTTTGCCGATATCTACCGCTCCCGAGCCGGGGTCTCAGTCGGAATAGGCGACGACGGTGCAATTATCGAATCTACATCTGCGCTAGAGGTTATTAGTACTGATATGGCAACGGATGGAATCCACTTCAATCGTTCGTGGTCGAGTGCAACAGATATCGGAGCGAAAATCGCAATTGCAAACCTTGCAGATATTGTCGCGATGGGTGGAGTGCCGAAGTTCCTTATCGTGGCAATTTCGGCGCCAGGCGACGAAGAGGTGTCGAACTTATTGGACATTGCCCGTGGTATCGAATCGGTTGCCAAAGATTTTGGTGTCAG
>CAZZFG010000184.1:0-1798 GCA_964653345.1 uncultured Bifidobacterium sp.
GCGCCGCTCCTGATAGCCGAGCCAACTTCACGCCAAGTGGTGATCTTCTTTCCATCGACCTCTTGAATATCATCGCCCGCCTTGAACCCCGCCGCATAGGCAGGAGCAACGAGATCCTTATTCGTGCACGGAGCTGAACTCTCTTTGATACATGGAAGAACTTCGCTCAGTCGAGTTGATTCGCGAGGTACACCAATTGCCGCAAAGAAGAGCGTGAGAATCAATAATGCGAGGATGAAGTGGAGAAAAGAACCGGCGCCAAGGACTACGAGTCGACGTGGCACGCTCGCTTTATAGAAAGCTCTTCCTGAATCTTCGTCGGCGATTGGTTCGATGGGCGTCATCCCCGTTATTCGACAATAACCACCAGCTGGGATTGCTTTGATACCAAATTCAGTCTCGCCACGTTTAGTCGACCAGATGCGAGGACCAAAGCCTAAAAAGAACTCGGTGACTTTCATTCCATATTTACGGGCCGTGATGAAATGGCCCCACTCATGAATCATGACCGAGACGAGCATGGCAATAACAAAGGCGAGGACGCCAATCAATCCCGTTACTCCAGCGCTACTCACGATTACGACCTCCTACTCGCGTGTGCAATCCGTTCGCGCGCTACGCGCCTGGCATTCTCTTCCACTGCGCTGACATCGTTGACGTCACGGAGTGCATCGCTGACATCGCCCCCAATATGAGTGAGCACATCGTCGATTACGTCGATAATGTCGGTAAAAGAAATTACCTTCGAGATAAACGCTGCTACCGCTTCCTCATTCGCAGCATTAAATGCAGCGGGCGCTCCCCCACCTACCTCACCACATCTGCGCGCAAGGTCAATCGCGGGAAAACGAAGGCTGTCTATCGGGCGAAACTCCCACTGCTGCGCGTTGCTCCAATCAATGGGAGTGATTGCACCAGCAATTCGGTTTGGCCAATCAAGTGCAAGTGAAATAGGTAGAGTCATATCGGGTGGGCTTGCTTGAGCTAGCACTGATCCATCATGGAACTCGACCATCGAATGAACTATCGATTGTGGGTGGATGACTGCCTCTATCTTCTTGTAGGGAAGGTTAAAGAGGTAGTGAGCTTCAATAATCTCAAGACCTTTATTTACTAGCGTCGCCGAATTGATTGTGACAACTGGCCCCATACTCCACGTTGGATGGTTAAGCGCCTCATCGACAGTTACGCCACCAAGGTCAGTTCGGTCTCTAAATGGACCACCGCTTGCTGTAAGTATCACTCGCGAAACTTCTTCAGGAGTTCCACTTCGTAGCGCTTGGGCTAGCGCTGAATGCTCGGAGTCAACGGGGACCAGTTGGCCAGGTTTTGCTGCGCGGACAACTAATGGGCCACCAGCGACGAGCGACTCTTTATTTGCTAACGCCAATGTATTTCCAACTGCGAGCGCTGCAAGTGTGGGACGCAATCCAATCGATCCGGTAATCGCATTAAGAGTCACATCGGCAGGGATAGCCGCAATCTCCTCTGCAGCGTTTGCACCGACAATCACCTCAACGCCTGGCAGCGCTTCTTGCAGTAACGCTCGATCGCCGCTCGCGCAGCCCACGATTGAGACACCAAATCGCTTCGCCTGCTCGATAAGAAGTGGAATATTGCCGCCCCCGGAAGCGAGCGCGACAACAGTGAAGTCAGCACGGTGTGCATCGATTAACGAGAGCGCTTGTACGCCAATAGAGCCGGTCGAGCCCAAGAGAACAACCGAACGTAGACTAGAGGCCATGGCGCTATCCTCTCAGAAAGAGCTGATTCTTGGCTTGGATCTGGGCACCTCGTC
>CAZZFG010000185.1:0-1795 GCA_964653345.1 uncultured Bifidobacterium sp.
CCGGCGAACCAAATGGCAAAATCCATGATGGTCCACTCGTAACGAGTGCGCGAGAGTAATCCAACGCGATCTCCACTTTTTACTCCGGCAGCTATCAAACCTTTTGCAACGGCACGTACCTCAGCTTCGAGCGTGCGCGCACTTACCGGTTGCCACCCTTCACCAACTGGTCGGGAGAGCATGGTGCGCTCAGGTTCGAAGTGGGCTCGATTGATAATGAGATCGGTGAGATTTCCCTCGGTTGCAGGGGGGACAAGGGCCGGTACTGAGACCTCTTTCATTGCGCGCTCCTTAGTGGCGACACTGGACTCTTTAGTCGAGCTAGTCGAGCTAGTCGAGCCGGGTTAGCAGAACGGGGTGGAACTAACCGTGGCCTGAAGGATAAACGCTAGCGTAGGCATCCGCTTGCTGAGAAGGGTAGCCTTGCCGCCATGAGTCAAACCCGTTCAACCATAATCATTGATGCGCCAATCGATCAGGTCGCGCAGGCAATTGCATCTGTCGGTACTTACCCGAACTGGTCGAGTTCCATGAAGGCTGTAAAAGTCATCGAAGGTGACCACATCAAGCCTACGAAGGTCGAAATGTCCCTCTCATCGGGCGCCCTTCGCGATGAGGCAGTGCTTAACTTTGACTGGAGCGCGTTTCCAGCAGCGCTCTCGTTTTCACTAGAGAGCGCAGATTTATTGACCGAAATGGATGGACATCAAGAGCTCAAGAGCCTTGGCGATGAGACTGAAGTGAGTTATTCCCTAACTGTTGCGCTCTCTATGCCAGTGCCCGACATGATGCGGCAAAAAGCAGAGAAGGCAGTCGTTGATCAGACTCTTAAAGAGCTCAAAGCTCACATAGAGGGATAGCGTGGAGTGGCTCGCAATAGAGTGGAGTTAGGTTGAGGGTGCGCTGATGTCTCTGGCAATCGGCATCGATGTTGGTGGCACGAAGTTATTAGGCGGCGTCGTCGATGACGATGGACGCGTAATCGCGCGGTTACGTCGAGAGACTCCGCGCGAAGGTGGCGCAGCGCTCACGGCTCTTGTCGCAGAGTTAGTACATCAATTACAAGAGGATTCACGCGAGAAGATTTCCCACATTGGGTTGTCGGCAGCAGGTTTTGTTTCGGCAGATCGCGAGCGGATGCTTGCCGCAACCAATATCGCTGGGTGGACTGGTGTCAATCTTGCTGAGGAGTTAGAGCCACTCATTGGCTCTCGGATCATCGTTGAGAATGATGCGAACGCTGCATGCTGGGGCGAGTATCGATATGGCGCTGGGCGCGATTCTCGGAACATGATCTTCCTCATTTTGGGAACGGGATTGGGCGGAGGCTTAATCACCAATGGTGAACTTTTTCGTGGTGCGCATGGAACTGCAGCGGAGTTTGGCCATATGCGCTTAAACGCAAGCGGACCGCTCTGTGGATGTGGCGCGCGCGGGTGTTTCGAACAGTACTGCGCCGGACCTGCGCTGATGCGCCATGTAGAGGAATCTATTGCGGCAGCGCCCGAACGAGCTTTCGAATTACTTCGTTATGGCGATGGAACGCTCGCTGGGCTTACTGGAAAACACATTGCTGCGGCGGCTCATGATGGTGATCGCATTGCGACTACCGCATTTAAGATTACTGGGGAGTGGTTGGGGCTTGGCCTTGCATCTCTGGTAGTTACGCTCGATCCAGATCTCATCATCTTAGGAGGCGGAGTGTCTGAAGCAGGAGAAATCTTGATTTCACCAGCGCGCGAATCGCTCCGGCGAAACGCATCTTTCTCTGGCCATTCATTGCCGCCACTTGTTG
>CAZZFG010000186.1:0-1761 GCA_964653345.1 uncultured Bifidobacterium sp.
CACCTGAGTCTGCCGTGAAGACCGATTGCGTACCGAGGTGATACTTCACATCTCCAGAACCCTGGACTGAATTATCTTGGTAGTGGCCCTCGAACTCTTGGAAGATCTGTCCGTGTGGTTTTCCAGCGACATTGGCGAGGACGTTAAGTCGACCGCGGTGTGGCATTCCAATACATACTTCATCGAGCTTCTCTTCTGCTGCTGCAATGAGAATGGCATCGAGAATCGGGATGACTGATTCGCCACCTTCTAGTGAGAAGCGCTTCTGTCCTACGAATTTTGTTTGGAGGAATGTTTCAAAAGCTTCTGCGCTGTTGAGCTTACGTAAGATTCGAAGTTGTTCGTCTCTATCCATCTTCTCAGCTGGAACTTCAAGGCGAGCTTGCATCCACTTTCGCTCAGCTGGGTTACTTAGATGCATGTACTCAATGCCGATTGTTCGGCAGTATGCGTTACGCAAGATTCCGAGAATGTCGCGCAGTTTCATAAATTGCTTGCCACCAAATCCACCAGTGGCAACTTCTCGATCGAGATCCCAGAGCGTTAGCCCATGGGTGACTGTGTCGAGATCTGGGTGGATACGTAATTTGAATTCAAGTGGATCGACATCTGCCATGAGGTGGCCACGACTGCGGAAGGCGTGGATGAGCTCCTGAACGCGCGCGGTCTTGTGGATGTCATCATCTTTGCTGCGTTCTAGATCGGTATTCCATCTAATAGGAACGTAAGGAATGCGAAGCGCAGTAAATATCTCGTCGTAGAAACCCTCTGCACCAAGGAGGAGCTCGTGGATTCGGCGAAGGTAGTCGCCTGATTGCGCGCCCTGAATGATTCGATGGTCATATGTACTGGTGAGCGTAACGACCTTGCTCACTGCCATTCGAGCAAGCGTCTCTTCGTTTGTTCCTTGGAACTCGGCTGGATATTCCATCGAGCCCACACCAAGGATTAGTCCCTGTCCTTCCATTAAACGAGGCACGGAGTGGACAGTGCCGATCGTTCCTGGATTGGTGAGCGAGACGGTCGTGCCCGCGAAATCCTCAACCGTGAGAGCGCCAGAACGCGCCTTCTTGATCAGAGATTCGTATGTCTCAAGGAATTGTGCGAAGTCCATCGACTCGCAACCTTTGATTGATGGCACAAGGAGTTGGCGGGTGCCATCTGATTTAGCGAGATCAATCGCGATGCCGATATTTATATGGTCTGGTCTGCCGATTGCTGGCTTACCCTCAATGGTTGTGTAGTACGCATTCATCTCTGGCATCGCACGGAGCGCTTTCACCATGGCGTAACCAATGAGATGTGTGAACGAAACTTTTCCGCCGCGCGCACGTTGCATGTGATTATTGATGACGATGCGATTATCGATTAATAATTTTGCTGGGATGGAGCGAACGCTTGTTGCGGTAGGTACATGAAGCGATGCCTCCATGTTGGTAACAACTCGCGCTGCTGTTCCTCGGAGCGGATCAACTTGTCCTGCAGATGGAGAGGTGACTACAGGTGCGCTCTTTTGCAACGGCTGGGCAGGAAGTGGATCAGAGGTGCGTGGCGCTTTTGAGATAACAGATTGTGGCTGCGCTGCAGAAGCTGTTGCAGGGGTGGGTGCAGAAGTTGCAGCTGCTGAATTAGATGGCGAACTCGATGGTGAGCTAGGTGATGGTGAGCTAGATAGTGCAGTGGCTGGAGCAACAGGCGCGCTTGCGCCATTTACCTGTGCAAGTGGTGCACTTGAACTTTTCGGAGCGGGTGGACGTCCTC
>CAZZFG010000187.1:0-1737 GCA_964653345.1 uncultured Bifidobacterium sp.
TAAGTTAATTGGAACTGATCTCGATGGAACAATCGTTCCATTCGATAGGCCAATCACCCAACGCACCATCGATGCCTTCACGAAGGCGCACTCACTTGGCGTTCACATCTACTTTGTAACCGGGCGTCCACCTCGTTGGATGAAGCAGGTTCGAGAAGCATTTAATTTTGGTACGGGAATCTGTGGCAACGGTGCGCTGCTCTATGACTTCCGAGAAGAACAGATTCTCGATTCGTGGCTAATCAATCCAGAAGAGTTAATCAAGGGAGCTGCAACTCTTCGGAAAGTGATTCCTGATGCAGCTTTTGCCGTCGAAAATTTTCATGGATTCCACCGAGAGCGGGGGTACAACCCGCGCTGGGATAAAGGGCAAGATGATGTTGGCGTATCGCTGATTGAAGAACACTTAAGTCAACCAGCAATCAAGTTCCTTGTTCGAAGTCAAGGTGAAGCGGTATCTGCCGACGAGATGCTCGCACTGGCAGATGCGAGCGTTGGTGAGTTTTTAACTGTCACGCACTCTAATCCCAACGAGTCATTACTAGAGATTTCAGCGCATGGGGTGAGTAAAGGCAGCACGTTAGCGAAAGTCGCTCAACAGCTGGGTATCACCAAGGAGGATGCAGTTACTTTTGGCGATAACCCAAACGATCTTTCAATGTTGGCGTGGGCTGGTCGTTCCTACGCTATGAAAACAGGGCATCCAGCAACTCATGCGATTGCTACTGGAATTGCTCCAGAATGTAATGATGATGGCGTCGCTCAGGTAATTGAAGAGTTGCTTAATCTGCCTGAGTGATTAGAGCTCTTACTGAAGTTTATTGGTTAATTGCTTTGCCACTACTTTAAGGCTATCCCCGATAGTTCTGATTTTTTCAGTGGACATTCGAGAAGCCGGGCCTGTGATACTCAGCGCGCAGAGCGCTTTGCCACTCTTATCTGTTATTGCTACCGCGACGCAGCGAGAACCTAATTCATTCTCTTGGTCGTCGATAGCAAAACCGATCTTCTTCGCACGAGAGATAGCTGACACTAAATCTTTTTCGGTTGTGATTGTTTTATCAGTCTGCGACTTCAAATCGAGTTTTCGCAACGCTTTCTCTAACTCAAGTTCACTAAAAGTGCTCAGAATTGCTTTACCAAGTGCCGTTGAGTGAACGTTATCTTTCTCTTCATGCGGATTGCCAGACCGAAGACGTTGGCTACTTTCTACTGAATGCAGATATTTAATTTTATTTCCATCGAGGACTCCAAGGTTTACCGTCTCATCGAATTTCTTAAGGAGCGCGTCCATATATGGAGCTACTAGGCGCGGAAGATTTACCGATTGATCATGTTTGTGCGAGAGCCCAGTGAGAAACTCGCCAAGCATGTATTCGCGTTTATTCTCATCGCGAGTGACAAAGTTTCGCTCCTCTAAAGTGTGCAGGATTCGATAGACCGCTGGTTTGGTAACACCAGTGCGTTCTGCTAAATCCCGAACGGATGCAGGGCCATCGACGAGCACGGTAAGGATGTCCATCGTCTTTTGTAAGACTTGAATTCGATCGCGCTCTGCTGAACTCATGACTCCCCTGGCGAGTTATGTCGGTTCGCCAAATGTACCGGAGGGTGGAAGCCCTTCCGTATTGCGGAAAATGTAGCGCCCTTGCTTCGCAGCCTGGTTTATCAGAGAGTAAGCCCGTGACCTCATCACCAACTAGCGCGGTCGTAACAGGCGCCTCACGGAATATCGGC
>CAZZFG010000188.1:0-1725 GCA_964653345.1 uncultured Bifidobacterium sp.
GCTTCATCGCTTTCTGAGCAGCGGTAAATCGATCAAGTAAGCGATTGACGGTGGAAACTTCATGGCCACTGCCCTTTGCGATTCGAAGGCGACGTGAACCATTAATGATCTTGGGATTGATTCGCTCCTGCGGAGTCATCGATTGGATGATTGCTGCCGCGCGATCGGTCTCGCTGTCATCAATTGATTCGATCTGCTTTTTCATCGCAGCGCCTTGCGCCCCAGGCATACCCGGCAACATCCCCAGCAACTTCGACATGGAGCCCATCTTCTTCATTGCCTGAAGCTGTTCTAAGAAATCTTCGAAAGTGAAATCCTCGCCGCTTGTGAACTTCTCCTCCAGTCGCGCAGCGCTCTTCTCATCAAGTGCTTTCTTCGCTTGCTCTGCAAGGGTTGCGACATCTCCCATACCCAGAATGCGTTGCGCCATTCGCTCTGGATAGAACGGTTCAAAATCTTGGCTCTTCTCTCCGGTCGAAAGAAAGAGGATAGGTTTTCCAATTACCGACGTAACTGAGAGCGCGGCACCAGCACGTGCATCGCTATCTACTTTAGTGAGCACGACGCCATCGATACCTACTGCAGTATCAAAAGCATGAGCAGTATTTACTGCATCTTGTCCTGTCATGGCATCGACTACAAATATCGTGTCATCAGGTGTAACAGCGTTTTTAATTGCGCGTGCCTGCTTCATCAACTCGACATCGACGCCTAATCGACCGGCCGTATCGAAAATTACATAGTTGTGCAGTCGCTTCTCTGCATAGGCCAACCCCTCTGCAGCAACTTTGACTGGATCGCCAATACCGTTACCTGGCTCTGGCGCGAAGACTGGAACGCCAATCTGCTCACCGATTACCTGAAGTTGTTGCACTGCATTAGGTCGAGCAAGATCGCACGCGACAAGCACGGGAGTGTTGCCTTGCTCCTTTAGCCAGAGCGCTAACTTGCCAGCAAGCGTGGTCTTTCCTGAACCTTGAAGTCCAGCCAACATAATCTTTGAGGGCGGGCGCTTTGCTGTGGCCAACGATCGAGCATTGGTGCCAAGAACTTTGAGAATCTCTTCATGAATAATGGTGATGACTTGTTGCGCTGGATTGATCCCGGACTGTTTGAGCGAAAGCGCTTCTAAACCACGGCGCCGTACTTCGCTTATTAACTGATCAACGACAACGAGGGCAACATCAGCTTCTAAAAGCGCGGTGCGGATCTCCCCCAATGTTGATTCAAGATCAACGGGATTGATCCGCCCACGACTGCGGAGTCCGGCTAGGGTTCGCGACATCCGCGAGGTGAGCGCATCAAACACTCCCCTAGCCTAACTCCCTACTCCTGATTAGAGCGCTGGGATACCGCGCTCTCCAGTACGAACTCGAACTACCTCTTCAACGGGAATGGACCAGACTTTGCCATCGCCAATCGCGCCCGTACCTGCAGCCTTCACGATCGCATCGATTGCGCCAGCTGCATCTGTTGCTGCAACCAGAATCTCCACCCGCACCTTTGGAACGAAGCGAACGGTCACCTCTGCGCCACGATAAACCTCAGTATGGCCACCTTGGCGACCAAAACCACTGGCCTCCGAAACTGTCATACCGTGAATACCTTTAGCGCTTAGCGCATCTTTCACATCATCAAGCTTCTGTGGCTTGATAATCGCCGTTATCAGATTCATTGTTGCCATTAGAACGCACCTCCACGAGCTCCACCTAGTTCATACGCTGA
>CAZZFG010000189.1:0-914 GCA_964653345.1 uncultured Bifidobacterium sp.
GCTTCATCGCTTTCTGAGCAGCGGTAAATCGATCAAGTAAGCGATTGACGGTGGAGACTTCATGGCCGCTGCCCTTTGCGATTCGAAGGCGACGTGAACCGTTGATTATCTTGGGATTGATTCGCTCTTGCGGGGTCATCGATTGGATGATTGCTGCCGCACGATCGGTCTCGCTGTCATCAATTGATTCAATCTGCTTTTTCATCGCAGCGCCTTGGGCGCCAGGCATTCCTGGCAACATGCCAAGCAGCTTTGACATTGAACCCATCTTCTTCATCGCTTGCAGCTGCTCTAAGAAATCTTCGAATGTGAAATCTTCACCGCTGGTGAACTTCTCTTCGAGTCGCGCGGCGCTCTTTTCATCTAAGGCTTTCTTAGCTTGTTCCGCCAAAGTTGCGACATCCCCCATACCGAGAATTCGCTGCGCCATTCGCTCGGGGTAGAACGGTTCAAAATCTTGGCTCTTCTCTCCGGTCGAGAGAAAGAGAATGGGTTTTCCAATAACCGATGTAACAGAAAGTGCAGCTCCAGCTCGCGCATCGCTATCGACTTTGGTGAGGACGACACCATCAATGCCAACTGCTGTGTTGAATGCATGTGCCGTATTTACAGCATCTTGGCCAGTCATTGCATCGACAACAAAGAGTGTGTCATCGGGAGTGATAGCGCTCTTAATTGCGCGCGCTTGCTTCATTAACTCAACATCGACTCCAAGTCGACCTGCAGTATCAAAAATTACATAGTTATGTAATCGCTTCTCGGCAAAAGCTAACCCTTCCGCCGCAACTTTTATAGGATCGCCAATTCCGTTACCAGCTTCTGGCGCGAAAACTGGAACGCCAATCTGTTCGCCGATTATCTGCAACTGCTGCACAGCGTTAGGCCTGGCAAGATCACAAGCGACTAGTAACGGG
>CAZZFG010000189.1:939-1716 GCA_964653345.1 uncultured Bifidobacterium sp.
TGCCCGCAAGCGTTGTCTTTCCTGAACCTTGAAGTCCAGCCAACATGATCTTCGACGGTGGTCGCTTTGCTGTTGCGAGCGCTCTCGCATTGGTTCCTAGGACTTTGAGAATCTCTTCATGAATGATCGTGATGACCTGTTGCGCTGGATTGATTCCTGATTGTTTGAGCGAGAGCGCTTCTAATCCACGACGCCTTACTTCATCTACCAGCTGATCAACAACAATGAGCGCAACATCGGCCTCTAAAAGCGCGGTGCGGATCTCTCCTAACGTTGATTCAAGATCAACAGGATTGATCCGCCCGCGACTACGAAGTCCGGCTAGGGTTCGCGACATCCGCGAGGTCAGCGCATCAAACACTCCCCTAGCCTAACTGGCTACTGCTGCTTATAACGCAGGGATACCGCGCTCTCCGGTGCGAACTCGGACTACCTCTTCAACTGGGATGGACCAGACTTTGCCATCACCAATTGATCCCGTTCCCGCAGCTTTGACTATCGCGTCAATTGCCCCCGCCGCATCTGTCGCTGCGACGAGAATTTCTATTCGCACTTTGGGAACAAAGCGCACGGTCACTTCAGCGCCGCGATACACCTCTGTATGGCCACCTTGTCGACCAAAACCACTGGCCTCTGAGACGGTCATACCGTGAATACCTTTTGCGCTCAGCGCATCTTTTACATCATCAAGCTTCTGCGGCTTGATGATTGCAGTTATCAGGTTCATTGTTGCCATTAGAACGCACCTCCACGAGCTCCACCTAGTTCATACGCTGA
>CAZZFG010000190.1:0-1705 GCA_964653345.1 uncultured Bifidobacterium sp.
GTCCACACTGAAACGTCACTTGGTGCCACAGTTGGAATCTCTTTTCCTCGACCATACTTTGCGATGGCTATCGAAACACCAATAGCAACAGCAGTTAGCGCTAGCGCGGAGACCACAATTGGTGGGAGCAAATGCGCTTTCTCGCCGTGTCCACCCTCCCCACTGTGTCCACCGTGAAAGACCGGTTCTAAGAACTTCACAAATCGATCACCCATATTAAAGATAAAGCCTGCAGTTACTGATCCGATTGCAAGGATGATCATGGGAATAGTCATCAGCGATGGAGATTCATGTGGGTGCGCTCCCGAATCCCAGCGCTTAGTTCCAAAGAAAGTCATTAACATCACTCGTGACATATAGAACGCAGTGATTGCTGCACCCAGGAGCGTGATGGAACCCAGAATGATTCCCTTGGCGCCGCCCGCATCAAGTGCGATTTCAATAATTTTATCTTTTGAGTAGAACCCTGCAAAAGGTGGTACACCGATAATTGCAAGATAGCCAAGACCAAAAGTAATAAATGTAATTGGCATGTATTTGCGTAGTGCGCCGTACTTGCGCATATCTACTTCGTCATTCATGCCATGCATCACAGATCCTGCACCGAGGAACATTCCTGCCTTGAAGAAACCGTGCGTGAGTAAGTGCATCATTGCGAAGGCATAACCAACTGGTCCAAGGCCAGTTGCAAGAATCATGTAGCCAATCTGCGACATTGTTGACGCTGCGAGCGCTTTTTTGATGTCATCCTTTGCCATACCGATGATCGCGCCAAAGAGAAGAGTGATTGCACCGACAATCAGCACAAGAGTCTGAGCAACAGTGGCAACATCGAAAACAAAGTGCGATCGCGAAATGAGGTAGACCCCTGCGGTCACCATTGTCGCCGCGTGAATGAGCGCCGAAACCGGCGTAGGTCCAGCCATCGCATCGCCAAGCCACGCTTGGAGCGGAAATTGTGCCGACTTACCGACTGCTGCGAGTAAGAGCGCCGCGCCAAGGCAGTTAAGCGCGAGCGAGCTGGCTTTTCCTGCTTCGACTCCCTCAGCAACGCCGCTAAAAGAGACCGAGCCGAATTGAACGAAAGCAATCATTACGGCAAGTGAGAGCCCAACATCGCCCACGCGATTGGCGACGAAAGCTTTCTTTGCCGCTGTGGCATAGGCCGGTTTCTGATTCCAGAATCCGATGAGCAAATAGGAAGCCAGACCCACGCCTTCCCAGCCAACGTAAAGACTTAAATAAGAATCGCCAAGAACGAGAAGCAACATGGCTGCGATGAAGAGGTTAAGGAATGCAAAGAATCGACGACGGTCGCGATCGTGCGACATGTAAGCGATGGAATAGATATGAATCAATGTGCCTACGCCAGTGATTAGCAGAACAAAACAGATTGAGAGTTGGTCAAGGAATAGTGAGGCGCCTACATTGAAATTTCCCACTTCAATCCAGGTGAAGAGCGACTGCGTTACCCCGCGGTTCTCCGGCGCTCTACCGAGCATCGCAAAGAATTCAAGGAGGCCGATGACAAAGGCTGCCGAGGAGGCAAGAGTTCCGATGATATGACCGACCTTGTCGAGTGCGCGCCCACCAAGTAGTAAGAAGGCTGCACTGAAGAGCGGAATAGCGATGAGATAAACAAGCATCTGTGAGGTTCCGTTCATTAGAGCTTCAACAATCTCGCATCGTCAACGGAAGCAGAGCG
>CAZZFG010000191.1:0-1694 GCA_964653345.1 uncultured Bifidobacterium sp.
CCATTTACCTGTGCAAGTGGTGCACTTGAACTTTTCGGAGCGGGTGGACGTCCTCCACTTGCAGGAAGGGTGAGGCCAGGCGGTAATTGAAAACTTTGAGTTGGTTGAGCTGCAGATGATGGAGCAGGAACGGCGCCAGTGCTCTGGCTTGCTGGGTTATGGGCTGGGTTATGCGCGCCGCTAGCGAATAGCGCTCTCCATTGATCATCTACTGAATCGGGATTAGCGAGATATTTTTCGTACATCTCATCGACAAGCCATTCATTGGCGCCAAAATCCCCAGCGAAGTCTGTAGTCGACACTGACTCTCCCAGTACTCGTTTAAGGCAAGGGTATCGAGCATTGGGGGTGGTTATCACCCAGAGCGGTCACTGGAGAGGGTGAGGTTGCTCAACTTCTCGATGCGGCGGGCGGGGTTGCCGGTTCGAATCCCGGAATAGCGCTCGCCGCCATCCGGCGAGCTATGGGTTACCTTCAGATTCCTGGGCGACTCCAGCTATCTGGAGAGCGGAACCTGAGCCTCGCGTTGCCCTGGGCGCTCAGGCACTGAAGAGTACGTCCATGACAACCCCTGCTAATCCTGCTCCTGCGCCTGCTACCAGTTCGCCTGCCAGCGCGAATCCCGATGGGGCACCGGTACGTGCATTAGTCACTGGCGGATCACGTGGCATTGGTCTTGAGATTGCTCGCGCGTTACACGCACGTGGCATCGACACCACAATTCTTGGCCAGGATAGTGAGCGAGTTGCGAACGCTGCGCAAGCGTTAGGCGTATCGAGCATCTGTTGCGACGTTCGTGATTATAAAAAATTGCAATTACATAGCGAGGCTGTTGCACCTTTCGACATACTCGTTCTCTCGCATGGCGTCATGTCCGAGAAGATGTCGAAAACTATGCGCGCATCAAAAGAAGATTGGGATCGCACGCTCGACATCAATCTCACCGGCGTATTTAATGTTGTGAATATCTTTGGTCAACACTTAGTCGAGAAACGACATGGTCGTATAATCGTATTAAGTGCATGTCTTGGTCGAATGTCTGGTCCAGGAAACGCTGGCGGTCTTGCGCCGTATCGAATCAGCAAAGCAGGAGTGAATGCTTTTGTCAGAAACTTGGCTCATGAAACCGGACTTGGTTCGCGTGGGGTACTCGTTGATGCGACATGCCCCAATCACTCAAAGACCGACATGGGCGGTCCTGATGCACCACGTACTGCAGCAGAAGGTGCCGAGACTGCGATTTGGTTGGCAACACGAAGTTTCACTCCTGGCGTAGACCAAACAGGTTTACTTTGGGAAGATAGAGAAGTTGTGCCGTGGTGAGAGGGTTAATTCGTGAATTTAAGAAATGTAACTAACTTACGTCGACTTACCTCAACAATTGTTGCTGGTGAGGCGCTCTTACTTTTCTTCCTCGCTCTTTTCTTAATTGTTGAATCATTCATTTCGGAAGCGAAGAATTTTGATGCCTTAATTGCAGAGATTTTCTTTGCGATACTTGGTGGTTTAGGTCTGCTCTTTGCGGCTAGAGGTATAAGGCGAGGGAAGCGATACGGGAATTCTCCATCTCTGTTAGCCAATCTGATTGCTCTAGCTGTCGCGTACTACATATTTGAAGGTGGTTGGCCTGGGATAGCGCTGCTTCTTGGATTCTTTGCGTTACTTGCTATAGCCGGAATTCTGATGATCACCGC
>CAZZFG010000192.1:0-1679 GCA_964653345.1 uncultured Bifidobacterium sp.
ACCTATTCCACGACACAATCGAAGGGAATCTTCGATACGCAAAGAGCGATGCCACATTTGAAGAGTTGAAGCGTGCATGCGAGTTGGCGCAGATTTGGGATCTTATAACAACGCTCCCAGATGGTTTGGGAACTATGGTGGGTGAGCGTGGTTATCGGCTCTCTGGTGGCGAGAAGGCCCGGTTGGCCATTGCGCGCTTAATCCTCAAAAACCCGAAGATTGTTCTGTTGGATGAAGCCACTGCTCATTTAGATACTGAGAACGAAGCGCTGGTGCAAGCGGCTTTCAAAGAGGTATTGAAGAATCGAACAAGTATCGTTATCGCGCACAGGCTCTCAACAGTTCGAGATGCCGATCAGATTTTTGTTGTAGATCGAGGACGCATCATCGAGCGAGGTCAGCACGATGATTTGCTTTCTAATAAAGGTCTCTACGCAGAGCTTTATCAGCGCCAGTTCTCAGAGTGATCGTTCACCTCGGTAGAGAGCAAAACGCGTTCCGGCGATAAGTAGGGCAAACAACCACCACTGAATGGCATATGCAAGGTGCGGACCCTCTCCAGGAGGAGATAACGGCGCGATGGGCAATGCGTCTGCGGCTCCAGGACCTGAGCTATTACTTAACTTGAGATATGTAAAGAACGTCTCTCCTGAGTAGGTTTTCTGGAGTGTTTCCTCGTCGATGCGCCCAACTCGAGGGGCAGGTAGCGCAAAGAAGAGACCTCTAGATTCTTTTACGTCGTCATATTTTTTTAAAATACCGGTGATAGTGAGTAGTTCGTTAGACGGATTAGGAATTGGGATGTCAGTATCCGCGCTTTTATTAGTTTCAATCCACCCTCGATCGACCCAAATTGGTGGAATTGTGTCATCAGAGGGAAGAAAGAGGGAGAGCACCTCTAATCCATATCGATCTTGGAAGTAGTGACCACGAACAAGCATTTGGCTCGACTGGTCATACTTGCCTGAAATTTTCACTTTCATCCATGCGCGTACAGTTTTTTGATTCTCTCCGTTGAGCTCAACAGGCTGCTCGGAGAGCGCCACATTGATCTCTTCCGTGAGTTGATGCCGAAATTCATATCGATCAAACTGCCAGAATCCCAGACGAACACATAGCGCCATGGCCAAAAGGCAGGCGAGTGTAAAAAGAAGCGAACTAGTTCGACTCTTCCTTGCCATACTTAATAGTAGAGCCACCAATGGCTCGGCGATTCACGCGGCCAAGTGATTCGGGTCGGACGATCGTCTCTCTCCCAGCGTTAGCAATGATGACTGCCACATACGGCACAACTACCGCTCCGGCGAGTGTGAACCAGCGCCAGGGGTTTGGCAGAAAAATCGTGGCAATGAAACAAGCGGTACGAAACATCATCGAATAGAAATATCGAATCTGGCGCGCCCTTTGGTCTACTGTGAGCGAGGGTTGCGCATCGGTGATCGAGTGAATCTCGCCCTCATTCTGCTGTTTTGCCATACCGCTACGGTAGAGAGTAATCGCCCATCCCGCATCATTTAATCCTATTTAGAGAGTGTTATTCGGGCGGCTACGCGCTAGTAGGCGATTTAGAAGATACCTTTTCCCTTGTGGGAGAGCGAGTGCACGAACCGAGGGTCGTTTTAATCACAGGCGGTAACCGCGGTATCGGTGCTGCTATCGCTGAGCGCTTTGCCCAGGCC
>CAZZFG010000193.1:0-1659 GCA_964653345.1 uncultured Bifidobacterium sp.
GATATCAAAATGCAGGGCCAGGCTGTCTTTCGCTGGGCGGTTTACCAAATGGCACCTGTTGCCCTCGAAGCGCTCGCAGCAGCTGGAATCAGCGCTGACCAACTAGATGCATTCATCCCACATCAAGCTAATGAACGCATTATCGATGCGATGGCGAAAGCGATGAATCTGCCAGAGCGCGTAGCCATTGCTCGTGACATTCGCACTTCTGGCAACACCTCTGCTGCATCAATTCCACTTGCGATGGATGCGCTCTATCAAGAAGGTGCGATAAAAAGCGGTGACACAGCTTTACTTATCGGATTTGGTGCGGGTCTTGTCTATGCCGCGCAAGTTGTTCAACTACCGTAGTTCCACGAGAGAAAGCAAAAGAAGGGATAGCAGAAATGGCACTAACACATAATGAAGTACTTGCAGGAATTCGCGAGATTGTCGAGGAGGTTGCGGGAGTTTCTCCTAGTGACATCGAGATGGGAAAGAGTTTCACCGATGATCTAGACGTTGATTCCTTGAGCATGGTTGAGGTTGTGGTAGCCGCTGAAGAGCGCTTTGGCATCAAGATTCCAGATGACGAAGTAACCAAGATGGCTACCGTTGGCGATGCCGTCAATTTCATCGTAACCGCCGCATCGTAAGTAACGTTATGTCAGACCGTCGGGTAGTCATCACAGGTTTAGGGGCGCTCTCTCCATTAGGGCATGATGTCGCTTCCACGTGGAGCGCACTCCTGCAAGGTAAGAGTGGTGTGCGCCAGTTACCTGCCGATTGGCCAGCTGACATTCCAGCAAAAATTGCAGCTCCGGTTGCAACTGAACCGAGCGAGTTGATGGATCGCGTTGAGATGCGCAAGCTCGATCGCTCTGAACAATTTGCGCTCATCGCTTCTCGCGAAGCGTGGCGCGATGCAGGTGCGCCAGAAGTTGTTAACGAACGCCTCGGAGTTGTCATCGCATCTGGTATCGGCGGCGTCCTTACTTTATTAGGCGCCTACGATGTCTTAAAAGAAAAAGGGGCGCGGTTAGTCTCACCACATACTGTTCCCATGTTGATGCCCAATGGACCAGCTGCATACGTTGGAATCGAGTTAGGTGCTCGTGCCGGAGTGCATACCCCAGTAAGCGCATGTGCCTCTGGAGCTGAAGCAGTTGGGTATGCCTTCGAAATGATTCGCAATGGCCGAGCCGATGTCGTGGTCGCTGGTGGTACTGAAGCGGCTATTCACCCGCTGCCGATGGCTGGCTTTGCAAATATGAAAGCGCTCTCCACTCGCAATGAAGATCCAGAGCGAGCATCACGCCCATACGATCAAGATCGCGATGGATTCGTCCTTGGCGAAGGAGCTGGCATATTGGTTCTCGAACTTCTCGAACACGCGCAGTCACGTAACGCGCGGATTTACGGTGAAATAGTCGGGCAAGGGTTGTCCTCCGATGGATTCCACATCGCAGCGCCCGATCCTGAAGGCACCGGCGCAACTCGGGCCATCAAAGAAGCGATTGCCTCTTCGGGTCTCTCCCCCGCGACCATCGTCCACCTCAACGCGCATGCGACCTCGACTCCGGCGGGGGATATTGCAGAGGCTGGAGCAATTGCACATGCTCTCGGATCTGATGCAGCACACGTAGCTATCTCTGCGACCAAGTCGATGACTGGGCATCT
>CAZZFG010000194.1:0-1622 GCA_964653345.1 uncultured Bifidobacterium sp.
ATCGCTGAACTCATCGCTCTGCTTAACGTCAAATCCTGCATCTGTTAACTCATTGAGCGCTTGCTCGCTCGACTTACCTACATAGTTGGTGATTGCGACTAATTCTGGCCCCTTGCTTATTAATAGATTGACCTGGGTATTCTTTTTGACCATCGTTCCTGGGGCAGGCGAGCTAGAAATGATCTCATCCTTTGGAATCTTCGCATTGAATTGTGATTGCGAAGAGCCAATGACTAATTTCATATTTGCTAACTCAATAGTTGCTTGAGAGAGGTTCTTTCCGGTGAGGTTAGGAACTTTGTATCGTTCTGCTCCTTTAGAGAGAACTATTGAAATTCGAGTGCCATCACCCACTCTGCTACCAGCAGGAGGAGCCATGCTGATGATTTTTCCTTTCGGTATTTGCTCATCGAAAACCGATTTCGCCACTTTTACCGTAAAACCAAGTTTTTCAAGAGTGCGCTCTGCCTCTTTCTTCGTCCCGCCCACCACGGAGGGAATGGCAATTTGTGATCCTGGCCCAAAGAGTTGATACCAACCAGCGATACCCACTACGCCCGCAATGGCAAGTGCAACCAAACGATTGCGGCGCACTCGTCGAGAAGTTCTCCGTCTGATTTCACTCGTGTTGCTCACTCGCGGGTTGGTCATCTCACGCCTCGCCTCTTCGGAATTTGCCTTCGCGATCTGGGGATTCTGGCGCTTTGACTTACCCGTTCGGGAAGGTCTGCGCAGCTCCTCTGGAATCCCAAGCGGCAAGCTCAGTTGCTGCTCGTTGGGATCGAGTAGGAGTAAAGATTTACGAATATCTTCTTGGAATTCTCGGGCGTTTTGATAGCGCAAACCAGGATCTGGAGCTGTTGCGTGTAGCACTAAGGAATCGAGATCACGGGTTATTGCATGATTGAGAGTGGAGGGAGCAGGCACTCGATCGTGTACGTGGCGATAAGCAATTTGAATGGGGGAGTCACCCTCATACGGTTTCTTGCCAGTGAGCATTTCAAAGAGCACGATTCCCAGCGAGTAGATATCGCTCTTCACATCCGCGATGCCACGTTGGACTTGCTCAGGGGCAAGGTATGCCACCGTGCCCATCAAAACATTTGCATCGGCGGTAAGGGTATTTCCGGTACTGACTGCCCGAGCTAATCCGAAATCACCGAGTTTCGCCCGGCCATCTGCGGTAATCATGATGTTCTCTGGCTTGATGTCGCGATGAATGATTCCACCATGATGCGCGTATATCAGTGCAGAGAGAACTTGCTCGACAATCTCCAGCGCTTCCTTCGCGCCTAATTGTCCAACAGCAAATAGATGGTCGCGCAGCGTTGCACCAGGTATGTACTCCATGACAAGGAAGACTGCGGGAATGCCTCCTTGATTCCATCCTTGGTCATACACCTGGACAAGATTGGGATGCGAAAGTCCGGCAGCAGCTTTAGCCTCTCGGATAAAACGTGAGACGAACTCCTCGTCACGTGCAAGATTCTCGTGCATGATTTTCACGGCGACAGTACGGTCAAGTCGGGTATCAACGGCGGAATAGACGGTGGCCATGCCGCCGCGCGAGATGGCGCTAGTTATCTGATAGCGCCCATCAATGAGTTCACCAATTCGCTCCG
>CAZZFG010000195.1:0-1612 GCA_964653345.1 uncultured Bifidobacterium sp.
AAGCGATTGCTTGAGAGCGGGGTTAACGCCAGCCATCGGCTCGTCGAGCATCACGATCTCTGGTTTGACCATCAATGCGCGAGCCATCTCAAGAAGTTTTCGCTGTCCACCAGATAAGGCGGCAGCAAAGTCATCCTTCTTATCAATGAGTTTAAATCGAGTGAGTAGCTCTTGCGCTTGCGCAGTGATCTCTGCTTCCTGTTTCTTCCAGATAAATGGGAAGAGGCCGCGGAGGAAGGATTCTCCACGTTGGTGCGCGGCAGCTAATCTCATGTTGTCAAGAACTGAGAGGCGAAAGAGCGCTTTAGTTAATTGAAAGGTGCGAACCATTCCTTTGCGCGCAACTTTATGTGGTGGAGTACCAGAGATCTGTTCGCCGTTGAGCGTCCACGTTCCTTCGTTAACGGAATCAAAGCCCGTGAGCAAATTAAAGAATGTGGTCTTGCCTGCGCCATTGGGGCCAATGAGGGCGGTAATCGAACCACGTTGAATTTCGACGTGCTCGACGTTGACCGCGGTGAGCCCACCAAATTGGCGCAAGACTTTATCGGCAATGATGATTGGGTCAGGCTTGGCAACACCTGGAGTCGCAGAGATGGAGGCGAAGGCAGCAAGTGCTTGCTCTTTGTAATTCGATTTAGGCGCGTGCATCGAGAGCCAGCTCCTTTCGGTCGCCGAAGATTCCTTGGGGTCGGAAAATCATCAAGAGCATCAAACCTAGCCCGACAAGCATGAAACGAATCTGGCCAACTTGATTGACGCCAATTAACCATTCCGGGACGTAGCCCGCGGAGACTGCTTGCCGGAGCATCTGCTCCACAAAGACGAGTAGGAACCAGAAGATCACCGCGCCTGCAATCGGCGCCATGACGCGAGCCGCTCCACCAAGAATCAATACGGTATATGCAAAGAATGTCAGCGCAGTTCCATAGTTATCTGGCTGAACTGATTGGCGGGAGAGCGCATAGACAAAGCCACCAATTGAACCGATAACACCACCTGCTATGAGCGATTGGATTTTATAAAGGTACACGTTCTTGCCCAACGAGCGAACGGCATCTTCGTCTTCGCGAATTGCTTTGAGCAGACGTCCCCACGGTGAGTTCACCAAAAGCCACATCAAGAAGAGGATGATCGCTACCAGTACCCAGCCGACGACCACTACCCAGAGATCATTTGGGGTGAAACGTAAGAATGGAAGATCTAGCCCGGCAGTGAAGGGATTGAGATCAAAGAACTCCTTACCAAACTTGCCAGTAATGCCATCGGAACCACCGAGGGTTTTATTAAAGGTAGCCGAACGAGCAACTTGGCGGATAATTTCGCCAGCGGCAATCGTGACGATTGCCAAATAGTCAGCGCGTAGGCGAAGAGTGGGAATTCCAAGAAGTAGCGCAAGGATTATTGAATTGCCGATACCGATGAGAAGCGCAACCCACAGAGAGATATTGAAAGAGACAACCGAGACCGCGACGCTGTATGCGCCCACTGCAAGGAATCCTGCTTGGCCGAAGTTAAGCAGACCCGTATATCCAAAGTGCATGTTCAGGCCGATTGCAGCTAGTGCGAAGATGATCGTGTTGACGCCAATCGCTGCGCTTAAGGATTGCTG
>CAZZFG010000196.1:0-1611 GCA_964653345.1 uncultured Bifidobacterium sp.
ATATCAAGGCCCGAGCGGGCAAGCTCCGCTGATAAGACCTGGGCTAGCTCCTCTGGATTCACACCTATAAGGGTATCGGCCTTACCCTTAGCCAGGTAACGCGCCACTTGTTTCACGCGGGAGTGGTGAAATGGCAGACACGCAGGTCTTAGGAACCTGTGACTTCGGTCGTGTGGGTTCAAGTCCCACCTCCCGCACCATCGCAACACTCTTATTCAGGAGTTAGACCGTGAAATTACAAGAGCTCGTTAGAGAAAAGTATGTCGGTCGCTTCTATTTCGCACGTTTCGTTTCGAACGTTGGAAATGGAATGGCTCCAGTCGCACTCGCATTTGCCGTTCTTGATCTCCCAAATGGCAGCGCCACTTTATTAGGCACCATTCTTGGTATCAACACAGTTGCGCTACTCATCATGTTTCCATTCGGTGGCGTAATCGCTGATCGCTACGGAAGAGCTAAGTGGATTGCATATGGTGATGTCTTTACCGCGCTTCTGCTCTTCTTCCAAGTCTCCTTTTTTGCTACTGGCAACGTGCCGTTCTGGGTCTTTGTTGTCGTCAATGTCGGATGCGGTTTACTTCTTGGCATCTGGTGGCCTGCATTCAACGGCGTACTACCTGCGTTACTTCCGCAGCAAGCGCTGCAAAAAGCAAATGCTCTCAACAACATGTTTTCAAATACCGCTTTGATTATTGGTGCAGCGCTCGCCGGCATTCTGGTTAGTACTGTCGGAAGTACCACAGCACTTGCAATAGATGCTGCGACTTTTTTCATTGCAGGAATTGTTGTCTATACCTTCAAGCATGTAACGCCTCCCATGGAGATTGTTGAGAACACAGTGCTCCACGATCTAAAAGAGGGTTGGCGGGTCTTCACATCATTCCGATGGTTAGTTGTTATCGATATCTGTTTCGCCTTTATCGTCATGTCCTGGGCCGCTGGGGAGAATGTCCTTGGTCCACTCGTTGCCAAAGAGAAGTTTGATGGCGCTAAATCGTGGTCAATGGTGTTGACCGCAGTCTCCGTTGGCTTGATCGTTGGCTCACTCATTGCAATGAGATTCCACCCCAAATATCCGATGTTTACGATGATGTGTTTGACGGTCTTTCTCGCCATCTATATCTGGACGATTGCACATCCGCAGCCATTATGGGTCATCATCATTGCTGCATTCGTCTGGGGTGTGGTTTTCGATCTGTGGAAGACAATCTGGGATACGGCTTTGCAAACTCGAATTCCGCGCGAAGCGCTCTCGCGAGTTGCTGCTTATGATGGCGTGATTGTCATGCTCTTTCGCCCAGTCGGATTAGCGCTTGCTGGCCCGCTGGCAGATAAATTCGGAGTTGAATTCACCTTAAATGGCGCCGCGGCGTTGGTAGTAATTGCCATTCTCTTCTCACTGCTCTTCCCAGAGGTTCGAAAGTTCGAGCGGTTATAGCAAGCCGGCTACGCCCATTTCTCCAGTTCGGCTGAGATTAAATCCGCAAGCGCCCGCATCGCTTTTCCTCTATGGCTAATTGCATCTTTTACATCTGGCGATATCTCACCGGAAGTTTCAGAGAAGCCCTCTGGGACGAAAATCGGGTCATAGCCAAAGCCATTTGTTCCGCG
>CAZZFG010000197.1:0-1602 GCA_964653345.1 uncultured Bifidobacterium sp.
TTTCCACGAGAGGTACGGTACGGCTATGAGCGGTGATATTCATACCACTGCGGGCAAGATTGAGGATCTGCGCGCCCGACTCGAAGCAGCAGTGCATGCAGGTTCAGAGCGAGCTGTGGAGAAGCAACATAGCAAAGGAAAGATGACTGCCCGAGAGCGAATCAATGCTCTGGTCGATGAGGGCTCGTTTACTGAATTCGATGAATTAGCGCGACATCGTTCAGTTTCATTCGGTATGGAGAAGGATCGCCCCTACGGCGATGGCGTTGTCATTGGTTATGGAACTATCGATGGCAGACAGGTTGCACTCTTCTCGCAGGATTTCACCGTAATGGGCGGAAGCCTCGGTGAAGTTTTTGGAGAGAAAATCGTCAAAGTAATGGACTTCGCTCTTAAAGCAGGAATCCCACTGATCGGTATCAATGATTCAGGAGGCGCCAGAATTCAAGAGGGCGTGGTCTCGCTCGGACTTTATGGCGAGATTTTCCGACGTAACGCGCGATCTTCTGGAGTGATTCCGCAGATCTCTCTGATTCTTGGACCATGTGCAGGTGGGGCGGTGTACTCCCCAGCAATGACAGATTTCACAATCATGGTCGAAGGCACTTCTCATATGTTCATTACCGGTCCTGAAGTCATTAAAGCTGTCACCGGTGAAGATGTGGAGATGGAAGAGTTAGGCGGCGCGCGGACTCACAACACCAAGACTGGCAACTCGCATTATCACGCTGCTAACGAACTCGATGCGATTGATTTCGTCAAGAATCTTCTCTCCTTCATGCCCAGCAATAATCGAGAGCGGGCGCCGATCTTTCCGACTCAAGGAGTCGATGCAATCAACGCATCAGATCTTGCACTTAACACAATAATTCCCGACAGCCCTAACCAGCCATACGACATGAAAAATGTCATCAAGGCAATATTTGATGATGGTGAATTCTTGGAAATTCAAGAGGCGTTCGCACCGAACATGATTATTGGATACGGGCGCATCGAAGGTCACGCTGTTGGAGTTGTCGCAAACCAACCTTTGCAACTTGCTGGCACTCTAGATATCGATGCCAGTGAGAAAGCGGCGCGCTTCGTACGCACCTGCGATGCTTTTAATATTCCGATACTTACATTGGTTGATGTTCCGGGATTCTTACCCGGAACCGATCAAGAGTGGAACGGAATCATCCGCCGTGGCGCAAAGCTGCTTTATGCGTATGGTGAAGCAACTGTCCCCATGGTCACTTTGATTACCCGTAAGGCATATGGCGGTGCATATGACGTAATGGGTTCAAAGCATCTTGGCGCAGACATCAATTTTGCATGGCCTACTGCGCAAATCGCTGTGATGGGTGCACAAGGTGCAGTAAATCTCCTCTATCGACGCGAGCTTGCTGCTGCTAGCGACACAGAAGCTCTTCGCAAGCAACTTATGACCGAGTATGACGATACGTTAGCCAATCCTTACCTCGCTGCTGAACGTGGATTCGTGGATGCAGTTATTGAACCGGCACAGACTCGGTTGAGCATCATCAAGGCATTTCGTTCGTTGCGAAATAAGCGTGTTGAACTACCAGCGCGCAAGCATGGAAACATTCCACTGTGATAAAG
>CAZZFG010000198.1:0-1586 GCA_964653345.1 uncultured Bifidobacterium sp.
GTCTCTTCGTCTATTGGGAAGATCGCACACGTTGAACCATATTCAGGGCTCATATTTCCGATAGTTGCGCGATTGGCCATCGGGACTGCAGATACTCCTGGGCCATAGAACTCGACAAACTTTCCAACAACCCCATGCTTTCGCAATTGTTCAGTGATAGTTAGCGCAAGGTCAGTGGCAGTTGTGCCAACTGGAAGTTGTCCAGTTAATTTGAACCCAACTACACGCGGAATGAGCATCGATACTGGTTGGCCAAGTAGAGCGGCTTCTGCCTCGATACCACCTACGCCCCAACCAAGAACGCCAAGGCCGTTGACCATCGTGGTGTGCGAATCGGTACCAACGACTGTATCTGGATATGCGCGCATCACGCCGCCAACTTCGCGGAGCATCACCACTCGCGCTAAGTATTCAATATTTACTTGGTGGACGATTCCAGTTCCTGGTGGAACAACTTTGAATTCATCGAACGCTGTTTGACCCCAGCGTAGGAATCGATAACGCTCGTGGTTACGTTGATACTCAATATCAGTGTTCTTCTCAAATGAATCAGGGCGACCAAAGACATCTGCAATAACTGAGTGATCAATAACAAGTTCTGCTGGCGCGAGCGGATTTACCTTTGCTGGATCTCCACCCAACTCGACAACTGCTTCGCGCATCGTGGCAAGGTCCACTACACATGGCACACCTGTGAAGTCCTGCATGATGACTCGAGCAGGGGTGAATTGAATTTCCGTATCAGGCTCCACCGAAGGATCCCAACTCGCGAGCGCTTTGATCTGCTCAGCAGTGATGTTTGCGCCATCTTCGTGGCGAAGGAGATTCTCCAGAAGGATCTTTAAGCTAAAAGGCAGGTCAGCGGCGCCAGAGAGACCGGTGATATCGAAAATCTCAAGAGTCCGACCCGCGCTTGAAAAAGTTCGCTTTGCTTGAAAAGAATTCTTGCTCATATCCCCGCCCCCAGATTTATCTTGATATCAAGATATTACCGGTTCAAAGGTGAAAACGCACTCAATATGGGCGGTCTGCGGAAAGAGGTCATAGGCCGCGCTCTCCACGATCTGATAGCCGCGCTCAGCCAATCGCTGGCTATCTCGGGCGAGCGAAGCTGGGTCACAGGAGATGTAACAAATTCTCCGCGGGGCAAACGCCACGATTCGATCGAGCACGGCGAGCTCTGCTCCACTTCGCGGCGGATCTAGCAGCACGATATCTGCGCGCGCAATGTTCTTCATCTCTTTAGCGACATCACCTTCATAGAAAGTTACGTCAGGAAATTCACGAAGATTAAATTTCGCATCAGCAATAGCAGTGGCGCTCGATTCGATGATCGCAACGCGCGCTCGCGCATGTGCAAGTAATTTCGCAAAAAGCCCGACTCCCCCGTATAAATCAAGTGCGTACTCCCCCGCGCGCGGTTGTAATGAATGTAACGCAGCCTCGCCGAGCACCTCTGCTGCGCGGACATGTCCTTGCCAGAAACTTTCCTGACTCACCCGATAGCGATGAGTTGTGCCGTGGACAGAAATCTCTTCGGTGCGAACTTCATCCGGGAGCGTCAACCGTTCTATTCCGTTGTACCG
>CAZZFG010000199.1:0-1576 GCA_964653345.1 uncultured Bifidobacterium sp.
GATTGGCCTATCGAATGGAACGATTGTTCCATCGAGATCAGTTCCAATTAACTTAGGGCGTCTCACTCCAGGATCACACGGGCTCAAAGCGAGATTTACCAAGGAAAGGCACGAGCGCCTTGGGGATGTTTACCGAACCATCAGCTTGTTGATGGTTTTCCAAAATAGCGACAATGATTCGTGGAATGGCGCACAAGGTGCCATTGAGAGTTGCGACTGGGCGCGTACCGCTCTCATCTTTATATCGAATATTTAGACGCCTGCTCTGGAACTCGGTGCAATTCGAGGTACTGGTGACTTCTCGATATGCATTCTGAGTTGGAATCCATGCTTCGCAGTCGAATTTACGAACCGCGCTTGAACCGAGATCTCCGGTAGCAACGTCAATAACTCGGTACGGTATTTCGAGCGCATCCAAGAAATCTTTCTCCCAGCCAAGTAGCCGTTCATGCTCGGCAGCAGCATCTTCCGGTGCACAGAAAGAGAACATCTCGACTTTATCGAATTGATGAACTCGAATTATTCCGCGAGTGTCCTTTCCATATGTTCCAGCCTCTCGTCTAAAGCACGATGAGAACCCGGCATATCGAAGTGGGAACTTTGTACTATCGAGAATTTCGTCCATGTGATACGCCGCAAGTGGAACTTCGCTCGTTCCAACAAGATAGAAATCATCTTCTTCGAGATGGAAAACATTCTCTGCCGCTTGCCCCAAAAATCCAGTCCCCTCCATCGCATGCGGTTTCACTAATACGGGAGGCACCACGGGAATAAAACCTGCAGCAACTGCCTTTGCCATCGCTAAATTAATAAGTGCGAATTCAAGGAGCGCTCCATTACCGGTGAGGTAGTAGAACCGAGATCCAGAGACTTTTGCGCCACGCTCGGTATCAATAGCCCCGAGAATCTTGCCTAACTCCACATGGTCGCGTGGTTCAAAAGCAAAAGTAGTTGGTTTACCAATCTCTTCTAGAACAACGAAATCCTCTTCACCGCCAATTGGGGCACGTGTATCAGCGATATTGGCTAGCTCAGCTAGAACCTGGTCGGCTTCTGCTTCCGCTTGGGCGCGGAGCGCATCTGCATCTTTGACGGCAGCAGCGAGTTCTTTTGCCTTCGCGAGAAGCTGGTTCTTCTCATCACCTTTTGCGCCACCAATGCTTTTCGACAGCGCATTCTGCTCTGCACGAACGCGCTCAAACTCAACAATCGCACTTCGACGTTTTTGATCAGCGGCAATAGCAACATCAACAATCTCAACGCTTCCACCGCGTGCTCGCTGCGATTGCCGAACAACTTCTGGATTATCGCGAAGAAGTTTTAGATCGATCATTTAAGCACGCGCTCCTTTGCGCACTTCTTCCAGCCATTTCTCGGCAGACTTGAATGCATCATCAGTCATACCTTTAGTGGAAGTAGGTTGAATTTTATCTGCACGTGGATATGAACCAAGGAATCGGACTTGCGCACAGATGCGATAGAGCGCTTTAAGCGCATCACCAACTCGTTCGTCAAGAATATGACCCTCTGCATCAACGATGAAGTGATACTGCCCGAGTTCACTTCCGGTAGGGCG
>CAZZFG010000200.1:0-1573 GCA_964653345.1 uncultured Bifidobacterium sp.
ATCGAGGACACTCCAGAAGGGCCACGGTGGAGTAAATAATGGTCGCAAAGAAGAAACCTGGCTCAGGTGGCAATAACAAACGCCGCCTTGCAGGAAAAGGGCCAACGCCGAAAGCTGAAGATCGCACTTACCATCCAGCTGCGAAGCGAAAAGCTGCAGCGGCAAGTAAGCCTAAGAGCTCAGCGCGCCGTCCGAAAGGTGAGCGCGAGCAAAATGCTCCACGCGAATATGAAGTGCAAGACGATGTCATCGTTGGTCGCAATCCGGTTCTAGAAGCGTTACGTGCTGGAATCGCAGTCAAGCGCGTGATGGTTGCTCGCGGCGTAGATATCGATGAACGAATAACAGAGATTGTTGAATTGGCACGGCAGGCTCGAATTGAAGTTATTGATATCAATCGGAAAGAGCTCGACCCATATCCTGCTCATCAAGGGGTTGCACTCCGAGTCGCACCATATAAATTCCGTCCTTTAAACGAAGTGGTGAGCAAGATTTCGGGCGTTCCTTTACTTGTAGCTCTTGATGGCGTCACAGATCCACGAAATCTTGGTGCGATTATTCGAAGCGCATGCGCTTTTGGTGCAAGTGCAATCGTGATTCCCGAGCGCCGCGCGGCTGGAATGACTGCGGTGGCATGGAAATCCTCTGCTGGCGCGGCTGCACGGACGCCGGTCGTGCAGATCAAGAACATGACGGCAACCATTCACGACCTGCAGAATGAGGGATATTTTGTGGTTGGCCTTGATGCAGGCGGCGACGTGCCGCTCTCTGAGATGGCAGTAGCTGATGAACCGCTCATGATTGTTATCGGTGGAGAAGGCAAGGGTTTATCGCGGCTAGTCCGCGAGAGCTGTGACTTAGTAGTCTCGATTCCGATGTCTTCGGATATGGAGTCGCTCAATGCGAGCGTTGCAGCGGCAATCGCTCTATATTCAGTTTCGGAGAAGCGAAATAACAAGTAACAAGTAACAAGAGTGAGTTGATATGGCACGTTACACACGTTTTATTGCGCTAGGTGATTCCTTCACTGAAGGAATGCAAGATGAGTTAATCAATGGCGAATATCGCGGTTGGGCAGATCGCGTTGCACAAGCGCTGGCAACACAGGCTCCTGGATTCACCTATCTCAATCTTGCCGTCCGCGGGAAATTAGTTGGGCAAGTAATTGAAGATCAAGTTCCTATTGCGCTGCAGTGGATTGAAGGTGCCCAGACCCTCGTTTCATTCCACGCAGGCGCCAATGATTTACTTCGGCCAAGCTATGACCCAAATACCGTCTTACCCAAATACCAAGAAGCTGTTCGGCAACTAAGCGCAACTGGATGTCAGTTGATGCTCTTCACCGCTATAGAGCGAGTGGCAAAATCAGGGAAGATGCAGGATCTATGGCAACAGCGCTTTAGCGCATTTAATAAAGTCGTTCGCGACATGGGCGCCGAAGTTGGCGCGATTGTGCTCGAGGCGACAGCAGATCCTGAGATTGGAAGTAGACGGTTCCTCGATAAAGATCGGCTCCATCTCAACCCAGCTGGACATCATCGAGTTGCGCAAGGCGTACTGCAGTCAATCGGGG
>CAZZFG010000201.1:0-1565 GCA_964653345.1 uncultured Bifidobacterium sp.
TTGGCTTGCCACATTCGCCTAATCGTCGGAAAACATCGTGGCCAAATTTTCCAAATGCACGCGCTTGCGCACCATCAGTTACTGATGCAATCCCACTGAGATCTGCTCCCGCTGCGAAGATAAATGGTTTGCCAGTGATGCCGATTGCATCAGCGCCCGTCGCTAACGCTTGATCTATCGCAGCGTTGAGGGCTTTTAGTCCTTCAGGGCCAATCGTGTTAGGTCGGTTGTAATCCAAACCATTATCAATAGTGATGAGGGCGAGCTTGCCAGCAAATCCAAATGGTTCAAGATCGACTTCGCGTACAAAGGCGTTGGTGACTACTTCTTCGGGCGCTGTAACGCTCATGACTATTTACCGCTCTTTCCGGTGAAGTGCGGGTTCTCCCAGATGATGGTTCCGCCCATTCCCAATCCGATACACATAGTGGTGATGCCGTATTGAACATCGGGTCGCTCTTCAAAACCGCGTGCGAGGTTGAGAATGAGTCGAATTCCAGATGAAGCAAGTGGGTGGCCCACCGCAATAGCGCCACCATAGATATTTACGCGAGGGTCATCATCAGCAATTCCAAAGTGATCAAGGAAGGAGAGCACTTGGATAGAAAATGCCTCATTAACCTCAAAGAGCCCGATTTGTTCTATAGATAAGCCTGCTTTCTCGAGCGCTTTAATCGTTGCAGGCACAGGTCCATATCCCATGATCTCGGGAGCAACTCCAGCAAAAGCAAAACTGACCAACTTCGCCTTCGGGGTAAGCGATCGTTTTTTCGCTTCGCTTTCGCTCATAAGGAGCGCGGCTGTTGCGCCATCATTTAACCCTGCAGCGTTGCCAGGCGTTACTCGCCCAGCTGGGCGAAATGGCGTCTTGAGGGTAGCCAAACCCTCCATCGTTGTTGTTGGGCGAGGTGGTTCATCAACAGTTGCAACGCCCCAACCAAGTTCAGGAGAGCGCACGGCAACTGGAATTAAATCTCGTTGAATTTTTCCTGCTTTATATGCAGCAGCGGTCTTCATCTGTGAGTTGTATGCATATCGATCAGCGCGCTCTTTTGTTAAATGTGGGAATTTATCGTGGAGACGTTCAGCAGTTGCACCCATGGATAGCGCATCCTGGTCAACCATCTTCTCTGCTAGGTAGCGAGGATTGGGATCCATTAAATCTCCCATTGGGTGGTTACCCATATGTTCAACTCCGCCAGCAAGTGCAACGTTATATGCACCGATAGCGATACTTCCGGCGAGTGTTGTGACTGAGGTGAGCGCACCTGCGCACCAACGATCGACAGAATAGCCAGGAACAGATTGCGGGATTCCTGCGAGCAGAGAGGCGCTCCGTCCGATGTTCATTCCTTGATCGCCATTTTGTGCAGCAGCAGCAATTGCAACATCATCAATATCTTCAGGGGAGATGTTTGGGTTCCGCTCGAGCAAGCCGCGAATGCATCGAACCATGATGTCGTCGGCTCGCGTACCGGCATATAGGCTGCCCGCTTTTCCAAAGGGAGTGCGGACTGCATCGATAAGAACTACTGATTCGCTCTTCATAACACCCTCAATCTGAC
>CAZZFG010000202.1:0-1517 GCA_964653345.1 uncultured Bifidobacterium sp.
GGACTGACGCTCCAGAGTACGTTGTCGAACCAACCGTGATAGTGCCCTTCGAATTTGATGATTTTTTTCTTACCTGTGAATGCACGGCATACTCGAAGCGCGGCCTGCACTGCTTCGGCGCCAGATGAATTAAAGCGAACGTATTCGGCGGCAGGCACCATCTCTGTGATTAGTTGTGCTGCCTCGTATTCCAATGGTGTTTGGCCCGCAACGAGAAGACTTTCGGTGAGCTGTTTTGTAGCGGCTGCTACGACTTCCTTTGGACTATGACCGAGAATCATCGGCCCCATACCGAGGAAGTAGTCGATGAAATCATTACCATCGAGATCAACTAGGTGTGCCTCGTATGCTTTTTGAAAGACCAAAGGGTGTGGGCGAAGGCCAGTTCGATAACCGCTATTAACTCCACCAGCAACATAGGCAGAGCCAGCTTCCCACGCAGCTTTCGATTTATCGAAATTCACGTGCTGACCTTATCTATTGGATATTGCTTGAACAATTACCTATCTCGCATGGCGGAACCTAGGAAACGATTCCGCCTACCAGGCGTACTGCTCGGGGTGCGTTTTATTGCCTGGGAAGATTGCTTCGATTGCCGCGAGTTGTTCACTCGATAATTTGATTTCGAGCGCACGGAGCGATGCATCGAATTGTTCCATTGTGCGTGGACCAATAATTGGTGCGGTGACCGCAGGTTGGTGGAGTAACCATGCGAGTGCGACATCGCCGGGGAGCAAGCCCCAGGTATCGCAGAGCGCTTCCCACTTCTCAACTTGTGGTCGAAGTTTTTCAAGTGTCTCAGCAGAGCGCGCTTCAAGTCGGCGCTTGCCTTCCTTTACCTTCTTAATGACGCCGCCGAGCATGCCAGCATGCAGCGGTGACCACGGCAAGATTCCGATTCCTAGATGTTGCGCCGCAGGAATTAACTCACGTTCGATATCGCGCACGACCAAGTTGTAGAACGATTGCTCAGAGACAAGTCCCATGAAGTTGCGCTTCTCGGCAGCTTGTTGCGCTTGTACTAAGTGCCAACCAGCGAAGTTCGAACTACCAACATAAATAATCTTTCCTTGTTGGACGAGAACTTCCATCGCCTGCCAAATTTCTTCCCACGGAGTGGTTCGGTCGATGTGGTGCATTTGATAGAGATCGATGTAATCAGTTCGCATGCGCTTTAAACTTGCATCGCATGCGCGACGAATATTGAGCGCAGAGAGCCATTTGTTATTTGGCCACAATGGAATATCACCGAAGCCGCTCATCTCGCCGTAGAGCTTCGTAGCGAGAACTACTTTCTCGCGACGTCCGCCACCCTTGGCAAACCAGCGACCCATGATCTCTTCGGTTCGACCATGTTGCGGCGCACCATATCTATTAGCGGTATCGAAGAAGTTCAATCCGACATCCAGCGCGCGATCCATGATCGCGTGCGATGTGGGTTCATCTGTCTCAGGTCCGAAATTCATCGTTCCTAAGCAGAGGCGGCTGACAGAGAGTCCGGATCGTCCTAAATTTGT
>CAZZFG010000203.1:0-1516 GCA_964653345.1 uncultured Bifidobacterium sp.
TCTTGATGTGGCCCTTCTCGTAGAGACCTGGTTCAGTCGATACTTCAAAAATTCGGACCTTAGGGTTGTCTAAGTTCTGCTCAAGCCAATCAGCTTGAGCAACTGCACGGGCAAGATTTTTTGGTGCTGCTTGGGCGGGCGATACCGCAACTAGTGATCCAGCTATGAAGGCAAGAGCAGCGATAGCTACAGATATCTTTTTGTTTTTCTTCACAGTAAATATCCTTTCAAATAAAAGTAGTGTGGTTCTGGTTTGCATTAAGTAAGTAAGTGAAAAGAAGAGAAAATCGGTGAAATCAAACTAGTTAAGACAGCGCGAGATTGTGACGCGGCAATAGTCGATGACGCGGCGCTTTGTAAGCACAGACATTGTTGCCTCCTAATCTCGCGAAAAAGTTGGCGAAAAGATACTGGGCTATAAACGCATTTACAATTTGCCAACGACTTGCATCTGCAAAAGAGTTGTTTTCGCTGGTCAATCCATAGAATCTTCCCATGGCCTTGCGAAAAACGGTTCTGGTTGTTGCTGGGTTTAATTTCGCTTACTTCATCATCGAGTTCTATTTTGGGCGAATATTCAACTCGCTCTCTCTAATCAGCGATAGCGTTGATTTCCTTGAGGATGCGTCAATCAACATCCTGATTGCTCTGGCAATTGGCTGGTCGCTAAAGAAGCGTCAGGTGACGAGCTATTTTCTAGCAGCGATATTGCTCGTACCTGGCATTGCCTTCATCTGGAATGCGATTCATCAGATCCTTAGCCCTGAGGTACCTCAAGGTGCCGGGATGAGTTATGTCGGGCTCGGCGCATTAGCTGTCAATGTGACGTGCGCCATTCTGATCTCACGCCACAAGAATGAGGAGGGTGGGCTAGTCAAAGCTGCCTATTACTCCGCTCGTAACGATGCAGTAGCTAACGTTTTAATTATCGGAGCAGGAATCATCACGCTCTTTTACGCAAGTGTTATTCCGGATTTAGTAATTGGTATCATTATTTTCATTATGAACGCAGATGCCGCTAAAGAAGTTCTCGAATCGGCTCGACAGGAAGGTTAAATGAAGACTGGGCGCACGCTTTACTTGAAGCTAGCATTGCTATTTCTTCTCCTTACTGCGTTACCTGCCCAGGCACATGCAGATTTTGTCAGTTCTAATCCATCAGATGGCAGCGTTGTTCAGTCCTTCCCGTCAGAAATATCGCTCACGTTTAACGAAGAGCTACTCACTCTTGATGATGAGAGCGTGAATACGATTTCTTTATTTGGTCCTGATGGAATCGAAATCCCCCTTTCATCAGCAGTAGCCACAGGCGCAAATCTTGTAGCTACAGTTGCGGGAGATGCCACGGCGTTACCAACCGGGAAGTATCGAGTCTCTTATCGTGTGGTGAGCGCCGATGGCCACCCAGTTAAAGGTGAAATCTCTTTCGAGGTAGCACCACTCGAGGAGGTAGCCACAACTCAAGCTACTCCAACTCCAACACCGACCCCGCGCGCGCAAACGGATGGAGCGGATT